>CASBQC010000141.1 GCA_949127805.1 Nostocales cyanobacterium PMM_0081 | reverse complement strand
TTAAATTATAGATTTTCGATTCAACAAGATTTTGACGCATAGCCAAAAATCCTCCTTCCAACTCTTCCTCTGCGTCCTCTGCGCCTCTGCGGTTCGTTATCTTTGCCAAAACATCCAACTTATCCGGTGCAAACCTTTCCAAATAACACAACAACACAGCCAACTCATCAGCCACAAAACCCGGATCTAAACCATTATTAGATTCATACACCAAAAGCGATCGCATCAAAGCCCCATCACAATGTGCCGGACTTGTCAACCGCACAGCAACAATAAACTCCTCCCCCGGCATCACCTCACGACCCAGTAACACCCTCGGTGAAGAATCAAACAAATCACCTTCAACCGCCAACTCACCATTAACATAAACCTTAGCAGAATCCGCCCACCAAATTAACGCCAGCCGCAAACACAAACCAGCCAAAGGATAGCCTTGTAAATTCTCAGGAACTATCAACTTTTGCGCCAACCATAGCACTTTTCGCCCCTCTGAACTAGCAACATGTCCTTTCTCATTCAAATTAACAGGTGTCCAAACAGACAAATTAGATGCCGTAATATCCGCGACAGCCAAATCAGCTTCGCTACACAGCCAGGTAGACTGAACATTCACTTGACAACAAGAACGCAATCGCTCAATTGCTTCCACAATCAATTTAGTCTGAGATGAAAGTACAGGAGGGGTCATCTGAAGTCTGAAGGATTAAGGATTAAGGATGAAAAAGGGAATAATATACTTCATGAGTGACGCACAGACTACGTATTTACGTCATTCTTGTTTCCATACTTTATTCTTTATACTTCATCCTTCAGACTTCTACATTCATACTTTTTTGGTCATATTTTCGCTAAGATGATGGCAATTACTATAATTAACAACTTGTGTTTTTTATTGTTTGACGCAAGTCCGACAAATAACAACGCGCTCAATAAAAGTTCATAACTATGCCTTCTGCTTCCTCCAATCGTTATCAAAGCAGACTATTTAACTTTGTCCATCGGCAATCGCGGCATTTAGGCGATCGCTTGGATAGCACTTTTCGTCATCTGCAAGTCGCTACAAATTGGTCATTACAAGCACTGCTTTATCCAGTAGTTTTACTGATGCAAAAAGCAATTGAATCAGCCGGGAAACAACTCCATCCCCAAGCACCGCAAAAACAGTTACAAACAAATAATATCCATTCTCAACCAGAAACTCCCCCATCTGTTGATACCCCGATTCAACGAGTATTACAAGCAGTATCAGAAGTAGAAGACAACCAGACAACCAGACAAAAAGACACGGAGAATGTAAATAAAAGCTTCTTAGGATTTAGGGAGTTCAAATTTTTTCCAAATCAACCCAGCGCATCTAGTCTGACTTCATCTTCAACAGTTACAGACATTCCCAAGCGTCATGCGATCGCAGTGCAGGGAATAGCTACCCAACTGGAAAACCGCCATTTAGTACTCGTCACCGCCGAAAATGAAATTCTCGACATTTTAACACCCCAGCAACAAGAAAAATTACAAAATAGGATTATTGGCGAAATTGCCGATTACTGGCATTATTGGCGGTTGGCTACAGAAAAACAAGATACACAAATTTTACCAGAAATTGAGCGATTGTTGCAAAAATTAACAGGTAATTCTAACACAACACTTGCGTTACCCGAAGCAATGCAAACACAAGCTTTAGTCAATCATGAGGAAGTGTTAGCATTTCTGGATGCATCTGTGGCAAAGTTAGAATCAAACACTTTAACGCCTTTGTCTCGCGCCACACTAACAGTACAACAACGCAGCCACGAAATTATCAAAGTTGCTCAAACTCAGTTAGACATATTTCTTTACGGGAAAGAATTAACAGTTCGTGGTGAAGATATTGAGAGCGATCGCTTGAGAATTCAAGCAATAATCGAAGCTGCCGTAAATTACTTTTTTGGAGAACGCACTGGTAAAAAACTCGACGCATCCCCACCAGTAAGTAATATTTTTCAAGCTTTACCTGTATCCCGTCAGTTGCCAAACCAGAATTTACTAGCAGATCCTTGGCTGAATTGGGATGATTTGTTTGGCGATTTTGAACCAATTCACGAAGAAGTTCCACAAACAACAAATCCGGCTTTACCAGCCAATCAATCACCAAAGTATCTACAAAACTGGCTTAATAGTTACCAAAATATCCCGAAAAAACCAGCTTCCGGATTGGTAAAACGGCAAAAACCAACTACTGACTTAACCCGAACTGAAAAAGCATCAGGAAAAGTCGCCGCTATAAAATCAACTGAATCGAAGATTTCCCACTTTGAAACTAATAAAGGGGAAGTTGCTCAAAAGCAGCGTTTTCAAACGACTGAAATTGACGCTAAACCAGATTGGATAGAAACCAAAGCAACATCAGTCGGGTATGAAAAGCATCCTTTAGAGAGAATTTTAGCATGGCTTGATGCAGCGTTGCTCTGGTTAGAAGAAAAGTTTGTGAAACTTTTTCAGTCGTTGCAGCAGTTTTGGGTAGGGAAATAGTTTGGATGCCGAAACCTCAAAGGAAATAGACATCTCCTAAAAACAATGTAGAGACGTTACATGTAACGTCTCTACAAGGGTTGTGGACAATGCATAGTTCATTTTTGGAGATATCTAATGAACTACCTCACCCAGTTCATCAAGCTGCCAACAATAGGAGTGTTTGCAGTCAACTCAACACCTTTGCTGGAATTTTTACTTCAAACTATAGACTGCAACTATGGGGTAGTCCATGAAGTACATTTGACCTAGGATTGGCTTAGGTTGATTCTGGGTAGCTGATTCATAAGTATCCTTTGTTACTCATCAAAAACGAGGAACTTTTTTAGACTCTGGTTAAACCGGATCGGAAACTACTCTTTTTTTGCCGAACTCAAAAGTTTTCGGTCTACTGAATTTAAAAGAATTTAAAAGATTTTAAAAGAAAAATCCGATTTTGACGACAATACCTTTAACTCCGAGCACAAAATAATTTCAACCGTTTACGCATTTTAAATCTGACTCATCTGACATCTGGTACTTAAATATTAATACTGCTTTTATATATTATTAATAAACATAAATTTTTATCAATAACGCTAATAATGAGGGTTTTTAGCCTGCGTGTGCCTGAATAGTTTGTATAACCTCACCCTTCGCTTCGTGCAGGTGCAAGATATGAGTCATCGTCACACATTCATTCCAGCAAGTAATTACCTAAAGTTAACTTAATTTTAACTAAAACTTATCAAAAATCTTTATTGTTTTCGTCGTATATTCTTCTAAGTAGAATCCCATAAATTCTCTAGCGTTATTATACTCTCGCCAAAATAATAAAACAGCGCTAATTGGCGATCGCACTCATACCCTCTGAATGAGTTGCGATAATTACCATTGACTTTAAGGACAAGAAAAAATGAAAAATCAGTCGGCTGCCATAACTATATTCTCTACCTTCCTTTTGACTGCTGGTTCATTGGCTACTGGTTCATTGACTTTAGCTCAGTCAGGATCTATATCATCAGAAGCAGCAGCAGTAGCCTCTGATTCAAACACTACAGTTTTTACAGTCCCAGCGCAGAATTCTCAAACTATAAATTATTCAAACCCCAAAACACTGGAGCAAAAAGTCAAAAACTTCCCTGGAGGTCCTCAATCAGATCTAAGTTTTCCAGCAACGGGGGAGTCTGGGTATAAACCAGGAAGCAAGCCAAATAGTTCAGCATCTGGTTTAAGCGTTAAACTGGCAGATCCGGCTGCTATTTCCCCGAGCAATTCAGTTGAATCCGATAATTTTGGCACATCAAATCATCCTTTTACCACTGCTCGCAATCCGCAGACAGTAGGCTATCCCTATAGTCCATCCGGCAAGCTTTATTTCAATATTGGGAGTTCTACCTATGTTTGTTCAGCATCTGTTATTCAGCGCGGAGTTATTGTTACCGCAGCCCATTGTGTAGCCAATTTTGGAGCAAGACAATTCTATTCAAATTGGAGATTTGTTCCAGCTTATAACAATGGGACTGCTCCCTATGGTGAATGGACTGCTAACAGAGCAATTGTACCAACGTCATACTACACCGGTACTGACCGTTGTTCCCAAAGAGGTGTGGTTTGTGATAACGACGTTGCCGTCTTGGTAATGAATCCCAAGTCAAACTTCAATGTTGGCGATTATACGGGGTGGTATGGTTTTGCCTATGGAGGGTCTGGATACACCACTTTTCTGAACAATACTGCTACTCAGCTGACTCAGATTGGTTATCCAGTGGCATTAGATAATGGTCAGATCCAGGAGCGCAATGATGCTTTAAGTTACACAAATAGTAACGGTAGTTTCCAACAACTTATTGGCAGTTTAATGACTGGTGGTTCCAGTGGTGGTCCTTGGGTAATCAATTATGGGATACCCCCAACTCTTAACGGCACTACCGCGGGAAGATATCCGAATCCCAATATTGTTACGGGTGTAACTAGTTGGGGATTTACTGATGCTAACGTTAAGCAACAAGGGGCTTCAGTTTTCACCTCCAGTAATATTTTGTCGCTGTATAACACAGCTTGCACTAACACATCACTGTTAGCTTGTAGATAGAACCTAGCCTGGATTTCTCACAAGTCCTCGGTTTCTTGCATATCTGTCTACAATCATACCCTCATCACTTCTTGTAATGTCATTCCGACATTATAAGTAATCTTCTAGCGGGAAGGGATTAGTTGTCTTGAGACGACTTGAGCTATCAGCCTGGGATTTTAATCCCAGGTTGACTTGCGTGCATTTTTTCTTCGGCATCCTCACCCACCCAGAACTGAAGTTCCGGGCTAATAGGTAAAGTCTACTAAAGTAGACTGAATATGTTAGTTGTCTTGACCAAATAATTATTAATTCATATTTTATAATTTTTAATTAAAAAAAATGGGTACTACGAACACTGAATCAAATATTCAGTGGTCTACAATCAGTGGTGGGTACTACGAACTAGAAGTGAAATTATGAATTATAAATTATAAATTATGAATTATTTTGACTAATTATCTAATTGGTGCAAGATGTCAGTTGAGACGACTTCAGCTATCAGCCTGGGATTTTAATCTCAGATTGACTTGAGCGCTGAAGCGCTCACTACATTCAGCGCGAAACTGATTGACAACGCGATCTAAACCTACGGAATGTGCAGCTTTGAAAAGTAAACGATCGCCTTCTCTAACAAACTCTTTTAATCGAGCAAGCAAATCGGCATGAGTAGCAAAGCACTCGGATGGAATACCTTTTGCGCTTAGTGCGTATTCTTCGGCATGTCCGTCAACCAACACCAGCAAACCGTCTAAATTCAGCTTTCGCACCATTTCTCCGACTGAGGAGTGTAATTGTTGCGATCGCTCTCCTAATTCTTTCATTGCACCCAATACGGCAATTTTGCGTTTTCCGGGTGTATCTGCCAATAATTGCAACGCTGCCATCATAGCTTCTGGTGCAGCATTGTATGTTTCATCTAATATTACCACATCATTAGGCAAAATAAAACGTTGCGATCGCCCGGACGGCATATCAACCACAACACCCGATTTCAAGCACGACCAATCAATATTTACAGCTTGGGCTACCGCCAAAGCCGCCATAAAATTGGTCGCATTATGACGTCCAAGCAAAGGTAAAGGCAGTTCGATTTCCCCCACTTTCACAGTCTGGTTGTCAATTAAAAGCCCCTGGATATCACCTCCAGACAAGCCATAAGTCAAAGTTTCGCCTTGCCAAAATTTCGCCGCCGTTGCCATTAATAACGGGTTATCGTGATTGAGAATTGCCATGCCAGATGACGGCATTTGCGCTAATAACTCACATTTTGCCTCGGCGATCGCTTCGGTGGAACCGAGTAACTCAATATGCGCTGTTCCCACATTAGTAATTACAGCGATGGTCGGACGGGCAATTCCTGTCAGTTCGGCAATTTGTCCCTTACCACGCATCGCCATTTCAATTACAGCATAATCATCTTCTGAACTTAGTTCTAAAAGAGTTTTTGGGACACCGATTTCATTATTGTAATTTCCATAAGTTTTGTGAACTCGTCCTTGGGTTCCCAAAACTGCGGCGATGAGTTCCTTTGTGGTAGTTTTACCTACAGAACCCGTTACCCCAATTACAGGAATATGAAAGCGATCGCGCCACCAAGAAGCGATTTGTTGATATGCTTTGAGGGTATCTTTTACCTGCAAGACAGGGAATCCCGGATTTTCGTATTCAAAATCAACGATCGCACAGATGGCATTTTTGGCGATCGCTATTGGCACAAACTCGTGTCCATCAAACTTTTCCCCTCGTAAAGCCACAAATACTTCACCCGCTTGCAAAAAACGGCTATCAGTTTGAATAGCGCTACCCAATTGTGTTAAGCAGGCGCAAGATAAGTTTACAGGTTGGGCAGAAAGAACTTCAATAAGTTGAGTTAAGGTGGCAGAACAGGGCATATTACTAGAGATTTTGTATTCCAAAATGCCAAAGAAGCGATCGCTCCTTTGGCACACTTAGTTTATAAGTTATAACTGATTTTCTATCTTTATCCTCGGTTTTTTATCATCATCACCTGCACAACTTGCATGGCAATGTCCCTTGATATGCCCAAAGCTTGATATAAATCATTTAAAAAACTATTTTCTTCTTCAGTAATGATCCCATCGGCTAATACTAGATCCGCCGTTACCGCAAAAGCCGCTTCCCGTAAGTCGGGGGGCAGAGATTCCTTAGCTGTATCAAATAAAGTATTGATACCATCCCGCTGGAGAATTCCCAGGAGTTTGTCAAACAGCCTGTTCATTACATCATTGGAATAACTTCTGAAAAGCTTTATCCGAGACAGAGTAGCCGTGATACCTCTTGTTTCTTCTTCAGAAAGATAACCGTCAGAGGCATACGCCGCTATAGTAATAGCAGCAAAGGCTTCTGCTGGACTGAATGCTTCTTGGACTTGACTTTGTGTGCCAAACATTTTGTCGAATAAACCCATTGTAGTTTGTTCCTTCATTTAGGTCTTAGTAGTGATGTCCTTACCTATTTCTTACGTAATATTTAGGTACTTTAAATAACTAACTTTCAACCTAGTGCTCTTAGTGTTCCCAAGATTTCTCAGTAGTGAACACCTGCACCCAAAGGATGTGGAAAACAAGTCTACAAGTAAGGTTGGGGTTAGCGTTGCCCTGATTTTTCAATCGTTTCGATGACTGCTAACCCGATACCAGAAGCTGCTATTAGCAGTAAAGCTGATACTAAGTAAGCGTTTACAAGCATTTGGAGGGCGTCGTCAAAAAAAATATAGGTGTTCATTGCTTTATCTTTTGAACTCTATCATGCTAGTGCTATTTATTTCTTCACATCCTGATTGATGTTTTTCGTTGAGAAATAACTAACATTTGCATCTTAACAAAACTTTAGCTGATTGATGACTTTTCTTTTTGAAGATTGGATGAATGTTCAGTATGGTTTGGTAAAATGCAATACGGAAATTTATTTCAGTAAAAATTACGTCACCTTATACTCACGTAGAAATTATTTTATCAATTAGTAAACTAAATAACATCAGGCAATAAAGATAGAAAATATGGAACTATTAGAGTTAGAAATATCTACAAGTCGTTTATTATTACAAACTCTATCAATGAAATATAAAGAAGATATTTTTCGAGAATTTAATCAGAGAATTACTACTTATATGTATACAAAACCTGCGAAACATATTTCGGAGACAGAAGATTTTATTACCGACTCACTACGGGATATAAAAAAAGGGGAAAATCTTGTACTTGTTATTTTAAATAAAAATTCTTTCAAGTTTTTAGGTTGTACGGTAATCCAGGAAATAAATAGTAACGAACCAGAAATTGGTATTTGGCTAAAGCAATCAGCACATGGCAAAGGTTATGGATTAGAAACTATCATCGGACTTAAAACATGGGCTGAGGAAAACCTAGATTTTCAATATCTTGTCTATTGTGCTGATAAGGCTAATATTCCCAGTCGTCGAATTCCTGAAAAGCTTGGTGGCAAAATTATTCGAGAATATAATAAGACAAGTTTAACTGGAAGAGTTTTAAATATTTTAGAGTATGCAATTCCTAAGACTAGGGACTCTTTACTGGGGACTGGGAACTAGGGACTAGAAAAAGAATTATTACCCCTTTCCCTTTTCCCTTCCCGATGTTTGACAGAAAGTTAGGGAACCATTTATGTGAGGTTCCCCAATTATAAAAACTATCCCGGACTAATAACTAAAACTGGTGAGTCTGGTTGGCGATAATAGTGTGTCATGTCGTCAAACTTTCGCAATTCGGCACGGCTTACCAAAAATTCGGGTGAATTTCCCAACCATTGTTGATTTAACTCAGAAAGCATTGTACTTAAGTTTGTGCGGTCTAAATCAAGCGATATCTCGCCAAAATAGCCTAATGTAATGTGTGCTGTAAAGTGATAATGCTGTTCAATGCCTAAAGGAACTAGTTGGGGATTTTGATAAATTGTCCGACGCAAGTTAATAATCTGCTCGTAGCAGCTTTCATCCTGGGGTACTAAACAAACACCTATAGCTCTTGGCATTACAATTAGTCCTAACATCTGCCAGCAAATCAGATTATTTCCGTTTGTGATGGATTGTTGATATTGCTGAAAGATTTCGGCAATGCAAGAGCGTAACTCTTGTTCAAATTCGGGATTTTTTTCGCAGGCATCGCGGTAAGCATCGTCCCAAATTAAGTCTGCCAAAGTTAGATGAAAGCTGCTAGAAGGTACGGGAACAATCAAATCACCGTTTATTGGCAACTGTAACAATTGGTGTTGGTAAGTTTGTAATTTGGTATAGAAAGCAGAGTTTTGCGATTCATCCTCCCACGGGGGAGTAATTATCGTATACCCAGGAAAGGGTACAGCAAGTCTAAGTCCCTCTATCTGCGGCTGAAACTTAGATGATTCCTGTATATGCTGGATTTGGGATCTGTAAGCTTCTGGCAGCGTCATTCTTGCTACCCGATTTAAGTAAGTTTGATAATTGTCGTCCAATTTTTAATGCCTCCCGTGCTCACGTTTATTGATTTTAGGGAAATTTCTCGTGATTTAAAAAGTATTTAGCTTTTTTTGCACACTCAGAAGCGATGATATTTTCAGTTGAGGTTGCTTTATGCCAGTTTACGTTTATTGGGGTGAGGATGATTTTTCCATAGAAAAGGCGATCGCTCTCAAGCGCGATCGCATCCTCGACCCCAATTGGATCAGTTTTAACTACACTTCTATTTCCCCAGATCAACCCGATGCGCTGATAATAGCGTTAAATCAAGTTATGACACCAACTTTTGGGGCTGGTGGACGCTTGGTGTGGCTGATTAATACTACTATCAGTCAAAACTGTCAAGAGAATGTGTTAACAGAATTACAGAGAACGCTGCCAGTAATTCCCGAAAACTCATTTTTATTGCTTACAAGTCGTAATAAACCAGATGAACGACTCAAATCGACAAAATTACTGAAACAATATGCCTCAGAATTTCGGGAATTTCCGCTGATACCACCGTGGAAAACCGAATTGCTGCTGCAATCAGTTAATCAAGCGGCTGAAATCGTCGGTGTGAAGCTAAGTCCCAAATGTGCAGAACTTTTAGCAGAGTCTGTAGGTAATGATACACGTCTGTTATACAATGAGTTGGAGAAGTTACGGCTTTATACTGAAGGCAGCAATCAGCCTTTAGAGGTTGACATTGTTGCTCGGTTAGTCAGAAACACTACACACAACAGCTTTCAATTGGCGGATGCAATCATTATGGGAGATACAGCCAAAGCTTTAACAACCTTAGCCGATCTGATGAATGCTTCTGAACCTGGTTTGCGAATTGTGGCTACGCTGATTAGTCGATTTCGCACATGGTTATGGGTAAAAATTATGATTGAAAGTGGAGAGCGAAATCAACAAGCGATCGCTCAAGCTGCTGAGATAGGCAATCCCAAGCGCATTTACTTTTTACAGCAAGAAATAAAGTCTATTTCTTTGCCGCAACTTATTTCTACCTTACCCCTACTACTAGAATTAGAAGTTAGTCTCAAGCAAGGAGCTTCAGAGATATCAACACTGCAAACTAAAATTATCGAACTTTGTGAGTTATATCGATAAAGCTGACAATAGATTATCTCTTTTGTTGGAACTTCTAACTTCTAAAATAATTCAAAGTTATTAAGATATCCCTACTGTATTTCTGTGTCAGACCGCATATGAAGATAATTTCCTATTTCTTTTTCCGACCAAGAAAGCAACGAATGCTTGAAAAATCGTTTTTATTTGGCGCTATAGCCTTTCTGGGTCTTACTTCTAGCGCTTTTGCTTTCAGTTCCCAAGTTGATGCTCAAACTCCAACTGAAATTAGAAATTATGCCAAATCAGTATTAGCAATGGAGCCAGAGCGACGCCAAGCATTTGAAGAAATTAAAAAACTTATTGGTGGTAGGGAAATTCCCCAGATTGTTTGTAGCAACTCCAACAGCCTCAGCGGTTTGCCAAACAAGGCGCGAGATATTGCGGTAAATTATTGTAATCGCTCTCAAAAAATAGTTGAAAAAAATGGTCTCAGTATTGACGATTTTAACAAGATTACTATAGACCTACAAAGT
>CASBQC010000140.1 GCA_949127805.1 Nostocales cyanobacterium PMM_0081 | reverse complement strand
GATTCGGCAAAAGCGATCGCTTGATTTGCTGATTTCCCTCCAGCTAGTTGGGCGAGTTCATCGCGGCGGGTGGTAATATTATCTAAGCTCGTAACCCGGACAACTGTACGCACTTGATCGTTACCGTTATTATTGATAGTTTGCTTATCTACACGAAAATGACGATCTGCCATTGCCGCTACTAAAGGTTGGTGGGTAACACACAATACTTGCTGATGTTGACTGAGTTGGTGTAACTTTTCGGCGATCGCTTGGGCAACTCTCCCAGAAACCCCAACATCAATTTCATCAAATACCATTGTTCCCGCACTATCAGCGAGAGAAAAACAAGATTTCAGCGCTAATAAAAAACGGCTCATTTCTCCACCAGAAGCAATTTCTGTTAAAGGTTGCAACGGTTCTCCCGGATTCGGACTAAACATAAAAGTAATTTTGTCTGCTCCGACTGAGGTGGGAGTAGTCGGCACCATCTCAACTTTAAATTTTACCTTTTCCATCGCTAAAGGCTTGAGTTCGTTTAGTAATCGTAATTCTAAAGCTGCTGCTGCTGTGCGACGTAATTCAGTTAACTGCCCACAAACTTGAGTTAGCTTTTCTAAACAAATTTTTTCTTGCTGTTCCAAACTTTCAATAGATTGTTCGCTGTCGCTAAGTTCGACTAATTCTGATTGGATGCGTTGATAGTAAGCGATCGCTTCCGTCAGTGTCGGTCCATATTTACGGCAAATTTGCTTTAATTCCCGAATTCGCTCTTCTGCTTCTTCCAATCGCTGCGGATCTGCTTCTAAAGAATCCCCATAAGCGTTAATTTGTCGCGCTACTTCTACCACCGCAGTTTGAGCATCTCTCACCAAATCTAACAGCGATTGTAACTGCGAATCATATTCTACCATGTCATTTAATACCGCTTCGCTGTCTCCGAGTAAATCACCTACCGCTGGAGTTTCGTTATCGTTTTGATACAACGCTTCATAAACTTTGTAGCTCATTTGTTGCAACTCAACTACATGATTTAAGCGCTGATGTTCTTGTTCTAACTGTTCCAACTCATCAGGTTCGCAGAGATTTGCGGTTCCCAATTCTTGAACTTGATAAGTTAGTAAATCGAATTGTTGTAAACGTTCCCGTTCGCAAGTGCGACGTTTTTCTAATGCTAAATGCGCGATTTGGTAAGCTGTAAAGGCAGTTGTCACAACTTGACGCTGTTGCATCAACTTTTCACCACCGTAAAGATCCAACCAGTCACGCACTTGGGCAGATTGTCCTACTTGTACAGTTTGACCTTGAGCGGTGATTTCCACCAAGCGATCGCGTAACCCCATCATTAATTGTCGATTTACCAAAACTCCATTCACACGCGATCGACTGCGGATATTTCCGGAAGTTGCGGTAATTTCTCGGCTAATAACTACAGAGTTATCATCTATTGAATCAATTTCTTGTTCGCTCAACCAAGCACCAAAGGCACAATTAGAGGCAAAAGTAGCTTCTACCATCGCTCGACTTGTACCAGTGCGAATCAGCCTACTAGATACTTTACCACCCAAAGCCGCATCAATCGCATCCAGGATAATCGACTTTCCGGCGCCAGTTTCACCTGTTAATACATTCAGTCCAGTGCCAAAGTCTAATTCTAATTGGTCAACCAGGGCAAAGTTTTCTATTCTCAGACATAGTAACATGAAACTAATTTCTCCGTTAAGGCAGACGCCGGATTTTCTAAATTAAGAGACACTAAATAGAAGGGCATTGGGGATGAGGAAAAAGCAAGTTACGTTTATTTCTGCCCACTACCTAGTTTAATTTGACTTTGACGTGAATTAACAATGTAATACCAAGTTGCGTTCATACAGAGAATTTTCCCTCTTTCTATCTCATTCTCTGCGTTCTCTGCGCCTAGTAAAGTTTTATTCTCTGTAAACGCAACTTGGCATAAATCAAAGCCCATTTCCCTAATGCCCAACTATAATAAATTGTTACAATACTTAACGTGGATGTTTCAATGCGGTGGTTAACTTCATGAGTGCTAAGACAATTTCCCCAACTGACCGACCGATTGATGTTGAAGTGGTGTCTGTTAATAATGCCCTAGTTCCTGTAGTGGCAGCAAGTGTACCGAAGATAGCGATCGCACCACTAGCAAAACCCGAATTGCGTTACGACCCCATCGCCCTCGCAGCGTATTATAAAAAACGACCCCTGGAAGTTTTGCGACGTATTTTCACAGTTTTGACACCGAGTTTATCCTTTGCTTTTGGCTTGTGGTCGGACAGCAAACGGGGAGTTGTGGTTAAAAATGACCAGCGTCGTGCGAGTCAGTTACGAGAATTGCTGACAGGATTGGGACCCGCTTACATTAAAATTGGGCAAGCTTTATCTACCAGACCGGATTTGGTTCCTCCTGTATACTTAGAAGAATTAACCAAGCTTCAAGACCAGTTGCCGGCTTTTCCCAATGAAATCGCGTATCAATTTATTGAAGAAGAATTAGGAGCGCTTCCAGAAGATATTTACTCAGAACTTTCCCCACAGCCAATTGCGGCAGCTTCTTTGGGACAAGTTTACAAAGGGAAGTTGAAAAGTACTGGTGAGGAAGTTGCTGTTAAAGTCCAACGTCCCGATTTACGCGAAGGTATAACAATTGACTTGTATATTTTACGTCGTCTTGCGGGGTGGGTGCAGAGAACCTTTAAAAGGGTGCGAAGTGACCTTGTAGGGATTTTGGATGAATTAGGCGATCGCATCTTTGAAGAGATGGATTATATCCACGAAGGGCAAAATGCGGAGCGATTTTTTCAGTTATACGGTCACATGAAAGACGTTTATGTACCGAATATTTACTGGGAATATACGAATCGTCGTGTTTTGACGATGGAGTGGATAAACGGCACGAAATTAACGAATGCAGCAGAACTTACCGCTCAAGGCATCGATGCGCGTTATCTAATTGAAGTTGGTGTGCAGTGTTCTTTGCGACAATTGTTAGAGCATGGATTTTTCCACGCTGACCCGCACCCAGGTAACTTGTTAGCCACACCCGATGGTAAACTAGCTTATCTCGACTTTGGGATGATGAGCGAAATTCAACCGCTCCAAAGATATGGTTTAATTGAGGCGATCGTTCACGTCGTCAACCGCGATTTTGAAGGTTTAGCCAAAGATTACGTCAAGTTAGATTTTTTATCCCCAGAAACCGACTTAACCCCAATTATTCCCGCTTTTGCCAGAGTATTTGCCAATGCCGAAGGTGCTAGCGTTGCTGACCTCAACATCAAAAGCATCACCGATGAATTATCAGCTTTGATGTATGAGTATCCCTTCCGCGTTCCACCTTACTACGCTTTAATTATCCGTTCATTGGTAACGTTAGAAGGCATTGCGATTTTTATTGACCCGAACTTCAAAGTTCTCAGCGAAGCTTATCCTTACGTTTCCAAACGCTTGTTAACCGACCCAGCACCGCAATTAAGAGCATCTTTGCAAGATTTGCTCTTTAAAGAAGGTACATTCCGCTGGAACCGTTTGGAAAATCTGTTAAAAAATGCTCGGAACAATCAAGATTACGACTTGAATGTGGTTTTGAATCAAGCATTGGAGTTTCTATCTTCCGACAGAGGCGCTTTTATTCGCAATCGGGTAGTAGATGAAGTTGTGAAAGGAGTCGATGCTTTAGGTAAAAACGCTTTGCATAATTTTACATATTTGCTGCGGGAACGAGTAGGTTTGACAGCAATCAACGAAACTCCCTCAGCATCAGCTGAACAGCAACAAACCTTAGAGCATATCAAACGCATCTTTAATATTCTTCAAGAAACCCCTGGCTTTGATGCAGCGCAACTTGTTCCGCAACTTGCACAGTTGGTGGGAAATCCAGGGGTGCAGCGTTTAGGTCAGCAAGTTACCAGTCTGTTAATACAAAAAGCCATAGCCAGACTTATTCGGGAATTTTTAGCCCCGGAAAAAGTTGTAGTCAATCCCAGCCAACCAAAATTACCTGCTTAACTAGTAAGCGCTTCAGCGCTTTATATTAGGGAATTTTTAGCCCCCGAAGAAGTTACTAAAGTCAAAGTAAAGCAAAACTACCTGCAAGAGTGTAAAGTTTTTGGTAGCAGCAAAATAAGGCTGATTCACATCTTGCATTTGTGTTGTTACCTGCCATAGGTTATAAACCTATGGCTAATAGCTAAAGTCGTCTTAAGACGACTAGGAATGAGCGCATAATTCTGGAAAAACGAACCGCAGAGTACACAGAGAACACAGAGGAATAAGAGTTTGGGAGGTATTTTGCGCTCATTCCTGACAACTGGTGAGGTATTTCAGTTATGACTTACGCACGGACAACGTAAAAATGAACCGCAGGAAGGCAGAGGACACGGAGTTTGTGAGACTTGAAGAGAGATTTTGCGTAAGTCTTATCAGTTTACTTTAGTAGACTTTAGCTATTAGCCCGAAATGCGCGTTCAGGGTGGGATAGGTGGCTAATTGAAAATGGTGCAAGATGCTTACCCATGAATTTAAAATGGACGGTAACACACGCTTACAGATAATTTTGGCTGATTCACCTGTTGGTATGGTACTGAGTGCGATCGCGCAAAGCAACCTCCCAAATTGGTGGTTAGCAGGAGGTGCGGTACGAAATACTGTTTGGTGTTATATTTTTGGCGAAGAATGTAAGTTAGTTATCAACGACTTTGATATTGCTTTTTTTGATGAACAAGGAAATCGTTCTCAAGAACTAGCAGCAAAAACAACTTTGACAAATCAATTTCCTGATTACAAATTTGATGTCAAAAATCAAGCTAGTTTCGCTCGTTGGCGTGATGGTCGCCAAACCTTTATCAGTACAGAAGATGGCATTGCGAATTGGCTCCATACAGCCACTGCTGTAGGCGTGAAGCTAGATGTAGAGGGAAAATGGCAATTTTTCACCCCCTACGGCTTAGATGACTTATTTGCTGGTATTATTCGCCCGACACCAACACATATTGATAACCCAGATGCTGAACAAAAAGCGTCTGGGTTTTTGCAAAAGTGTCCTTGCTTGCGTTTAGCAATTTAAAATCTAGGTGATGGCGATCGCACTCCCTGTAGAGACGTAGTACTGCTACGTCTTTACAAGGGTTTCAGGTAACGCATAATTAATTTTAACCAGATGTCTAATAGTTATTGACTAATTACAGGCAACCCAGCCAGCGCCATTGCTACTTCTTCGCTGCTATACTCAGTATCGCGTAACAACCCGGCTTGATAATCCATGTAAGCCTGCATATCAAAGTGACCATGACCGCACAAGTTAAATAAAATGGTCTTGCTAGCACCTTCTTCTTTGCAGCGCAATGCCTCATCAATGGCACCCTTCACGGCATGGTTGGCTTCAGGAGCAGGCAAAATCCCTTCAGCACGGGCAAAAGTAAGACCAGCTGCAAAACAGTCAAGTTGTCCATAAGCTTTTGCCTCAATCAAACCTAAATCGACAACGTGACTCAAAAGCGGTGCCATGCCATGATACCGTAACCCGCCTGCATGGAAGCCTTGGGGTACAAACGAGCTACCGAGAGTATGCATCTTCACTAAAGGAGTCAGATGTGCAGTATCGCCAAAGTCATAAGTATATTTGCCTTTAGTCAGTGTGGGGCAAGCTGCCGGTTCGACTGCGACAAATTTGATATGGCGATCGCCTTTTAACTTTGCACTCATAAAAGGAAAGGCAATGCCAGCGAAGTTACTACCACCACCCGTACAGCCGACAATAATATCAGGATAATCACCTGCCATTTCCAACTGTGCTAGTGCTTCCATACCAATTACAGTCTGATGCAGCAGCACATGATTCAGCACACTACCTAAAGCATATTTAGTTTGCTCATCTTGTACTGCCACTTCAACCGCTTCGCTGATAGCAATGCCCAAACTGCCATTGCTGTCAGGATGTTCTTTAAGAATGTTGCGTCCCGCTTGGGTTTCGTTACTGGGACTAGCTATTACCCGCGCTCCATAGGATTCCATAAAGGCACGACGATAGGGTTTTTGATGATAGCTGACTTTTACCATGTACACCACTACCTCTAAACCAAAAAAAGCACCAGCCAAGGAGAGCGAAGAACCCCATTGTCCTGCACCAGTTTCAGTGATTAGGCGTTTGACTCCGGCAATTTTATTATAATAAGCTTGAGGAATAGCGGTGTTTGGTTTATGACTGCCAGCAGGACTTACTCCCTCGTATTTGTAGTAAATTTTGGCAGGAGTATCAAGAGCTTTTTCTAGGCGTCTGGCACGGTAGAGTGGAGTGGGTCGCCATTGACGGTAGATTGATTGCACTTGGTCAGGAATCTCAATCCAACGTTGTTGGCTTACCTCCTGCTCAATCAGCTGTGTTGGGAAAAGCGGTTCTAAGTCTTTTGGTGTAATCGGTTGACGTGTACCAGGGTGTAGCACTGGCGGCATCGGTACGGGCAAATCTGCCTGGATATTATACCAGGAGTCAGGCATCTGGTCTTCTGTAAGCGTGTACTTGATAGTGTCCATATGTTAAAACCTACTGCTATGTTACTTTGGTTGCCTTGCTCACCTTCTTGGTCAGAAAAAAATACTATGGTAAATGTATTCTCATTTTTAACAATTGTTTAGCATTAAACAATGATTTTTTTTTGGAAACAACGCTCAAAACAATAGGAACGAATCAGATATGTCTCAACCAATAGATTTTGACAACAATTCACCGATTAGTGCCGATGAATACGATCGCGCTGCTCAGTTAGCGCTACCAGGGTATGAAACAATGCATACAATGGTTCTTGCGTGTTTGCAAGCGTATTTACCTGAAAGTGCCGACTTGCTGGCAGTAGGATCGGGTACGGGAATGGAGCTAATACGCTTAGGTAAAGCTTGTCCGCAATGGCATTTTCTGGGAATTGACCCTTCAGAAAAGATGCAAGCGTTCACGAAGTGACTCCGTAGGAGTATCGCAAAACAAAAAATGTCTCATCATCAACTTTCTGATCGAGTGAAGTTGATCCAGGGCTACACGCAGGATTTACCCACAGATATCCTGTATAATGCTGCAACTAGCATTCTAGTAATGCATTTTATTCCACCATCAGGTAAATTAGAGTTTTTGCAAAGCATTGCTCAACGTCTTCATCCTTCTGCCCCGCTTGTACTTGTAGATGTATTCGGGGAAAAGACAAGCCAGGAATTCAAACAATTAATGCCCATACTACATGCCTATTGGGATGGAATGGGACTGCCACCGCAAAAGCAGCAAGAATTTTTGGTAAGATTTGACCAAGGGGTATATCCCGTAGCGGAAACCAGCATTTTGAATTTACTTGAGCAAGCTGGTTTTGAGAAAACGATACGTTTTTATACAGGACTTTGGGTTGGTGGTTGGCTAGCCTTCAAAAGATAAAATTATAAACAATGGTGCGATCGCACCCGCTCAAGCTTTTTATATTGACTTTTCAGTAATTATATGCTTCTAAATCAATGCTAACTGCTGTAAGGTAGAAATTTTGTTAGAGTGCGTCTTTGCGAAGTGCGATCGCTTTGAGATTTGGTGAGAAAATAAGGACTAAAGACGGATTAATCTAGTTCAGATACTCGTTCATCTCCCTCAGATACTCGTTCATCTCCCTCAAAGACTCGTTCATCTCCCTCAAAGACTCTTTCATCTAGCTAAAAGACTCTTTCATCTAGCTAAAAGACTCATTCATCTCCCTAAAAGACTCATTCATCTCCCTAAAAGACTCATTCATCTCCCTAAAAGACTCATTCATCTCCCTAAAAG
>CASBQC010000139.1 GCA_949127805.1 Nostocales cyanobacterium PMM_0081 | reverse complement strand
GGGGGATGGGGGGAAAGAATTGTCCCCTTGTCCTCCTTGTCCTCCTTGTCCCCTTGTCCCCTTGTCCCCTTGTCCTCCTATCGACTGGGATTGCAAAACACCAGCCATACCAACCAATTCTTCTACAGATACACCTTTTGCCTGAATCGCGGCTAAAATGGCTCCGGTTAGAACGGGGGGAATAGCATCTGTCAGCCAACCTTGCATCAAGTCCGCAGATTGAGAAACTGTGAGCGATCGCTCATCCAGTAATTGTTTTAATAAATCAGACCAATTTTGGTCGGAAGTGCCGGCAATGTTGTTAGGTAGGGCTTGGTTTGTGGCTATCATATTGGTTGATGGTTGTTAGTAGATGGTTGTTAGTTGTTGGTTGTTAGTTGATGATTGATGGTTGTTAAAAAGTTTTGGGCGAATATAATTCGCTACTACACAAACAAAGTCCACCTGCGTGGACTAACTAAAATCAAGGTTTTTCAACCCGCCTAATCGCGGGTTTTGTCTGTGTAGCCAAGCCAGTGCTTTGCGTATTTTCCCAAGGCACGTTTTCGGGGGAAGCTTCCCCCGAAAAGCTGCCGCCCCGTTGTAGCAACTGGCGCGCGACTTCTAGTCGCCCGGTGTGTAATAAATCAGACTAACTCTTAACAACTAACTACTAACTACTCAACGTTAAGCGCTTTCGCGACAGTCTGCACGTCTTTGTCACCACGACCTGAGCAGTTGATGACGATTCGGGGATTACCATCAAGCTGTTGACAAAGGGTTTCAAGATAAGCGATCGCATGAGCGGTTTCTAAAGCGGGAATAATTCCTTCTAGCTGCGAAAGTCTCTGCAATCCTTCTAAAGCTTGCTTATCAGTCACGCTGTAATACTCAGCGCGACCAAGATCCTTTAAGTAACTATGCTCAGGACCAACACCGGGATAGTCTAACCCGGCACTAATCGAATGTGCTTCAATTACCTGACCATCTTCATCTTGCAGTAGATAGCTCATCGCACCGTGCAATACACCTACTCGTCCTTTTGTCAAGGTGGCTGCATGTTTCTCTGTATCTACACCTTCACCCGCTGCCTCAACTCCAATCATGCGGATAGATGCTTCATCTACAAACTCGTGGAACAAGCCCATCGCATTGGAACCACCACCGACACAAGCCAAAAGAATATCTGGTAAACCGCCCCATTTTTCTTGACATTGAGCGCGAGTTTCTGTACCAATTACGGCATGAAAGTCACGCACTAACATTGGGTAGGGATGGGGACCAGCAACAGAACCCAAGATGTAATGGGTGGTTTCGACATTCGTCACCCAATCGCGAATCGCTTCTGAGGTGGCATCTTTCAAAGTACCTGTACCAGCTTCCACCGGACTAACTTCTGCCCCCATCAAACGCATCCGAAACACGTTCAGGGCTTGTCGTTGCATATCATGAACGCCCATATAAACCACGCATTCCAAACCAAAACGCGCACACACGGTAGCTGTCGCTACTCCATGCTGACCCGCACCAGTTTCAGCGATAATCCGCTTTTTACCCATGCGCTTGGCTAATAACACCTGCGCTAAAGCGTTATTAATTTTGTGAGCGCCTGTATGATTTAAATCTTCACGTTTTAAGTAAATTTGCGCTCCCGTGCCGTCAGGTCGGGCGTAGTGCTTTGTTAGGCGTTCGGCAAAATATAACGGGCTAGGTCTTCCCACGTAGTCTTTGAGTAAACCTTGCAACTCTTCTTGGAATCCTGGATCGTTGCGATATTGCTCGTATGCGGCTTCCAATTCACTTAATGCGGGCATTAAGGTTTCTGGGACGTACTTACCGCCGAATTTACCGAATCTGCCTAACGAGTCAGGTCGCGCTGTCTGGGCTTGTTTGATATCTTGAATGCTTACCACTGGTTAAAATCCTTTATTGGGGAATGGGGGGAGGGGGAGACGTTCCGGTGGAACGTCTCTACGATGCGCTGGTATAATTTAAACTGAACCTACTTTTTGCAAAGATGCGGTGGGGGTAATCGCTGCTTTGAGTTCTTGACAAAGTTTTTCTATAGCTTGCAGTCCTTCGCTGGGACTACCGGTTGCTAATTTTTTGACAAAGGCACTACCGACAATTACGGCATCTGCTCCCCATTCCATGACTTGATGTGCTTGTTCTGGGGCAGAAATACCAAAGCCAACACCAATTGGTTTATCGGTGACGCTTCGCAATTCTGTAATCAAATCCTTGACGCGGAGTTGGATTTGAGAGCGCATTCCGGTAACGCCTGTTACACTAACTAGGTAGATAAATCCTTGAGATTGACGAGCGATCGCCACAATTCTATCTTCAGAACTGGTAGGGGCTACAAGTAATATTACCTCAATTCCAAAACTAGCAGCACTTTGAATTAATTCTTCTGACTCTTCTAAAGGTAAATCTGGCACCACCAAACCGCGCACCCCAGCATTAGCAATTTGCGCTAAAAATGACTTAATACCCCGATATAAAATCGGATTGTAATAAGTAAATAAAATTATCGACGCTCTCAAGCTGGGACTCACAGCTTGCAACATTTCTAACACTTGCTCTAATTTTGTACCTCGTTGCAAAGCGCGAGTTGCTGCTGCTTGAATTACCGGACCATCTGCGAGAGGATCGGAGTAAGGAACGCCTAATTCTATAAAGTCTGCACCATTGCGATCTAAGATGCGTAAGGCTTCTGCGGTAGTTTCTAAGTTAGGATCGCCAGCTGTAATAAAGGGAATTAAAGCACACTGTTGGCGATTTCTTAAAGTTTGAAAGTGATGAGATATAGAAGTCATATTACGAGTGGGGGAAACGATACCCGCAAGGAAATAAATTTCCTTGCTTATAGCTTAAGTCCATTTAAATGGACTTAATATTTTTTTGAGTCCTTTTTAAAGGAATGCGCGCTATTTATCGGGTGATGCAATCAACAAATTACGTGTAGCTTGTTCTACATCGCTTTGTTTAACTAAAGATTCTCCCACCAAAACTGCACGCACACCAGCTTCAGCCACCAAGGATAAATCAGCGGGTGTAAACAATCCCGATTCGCTGACGACGGTAATATCCAAGTTTTGCAATTCTTGTTGCCTAGTTGCTAAAAGTTGCTGTGTAGTTGCTAAATCAACCGTAAAATTGTCTAAATTGCGGTTGTTAATTCCCACCAAGCGGATGCCATCCAGCTTGAGTACACGATTTAATTCGTCTTCGGTGTGAACTTCTACCAGCGCAGTCATTTTTAATTGGTGAATTAGTCGCAAAAAGTCTTGGAGTTCTTCATCTGTCAGGATAGCTGCAATTAATAATACAGCATCTGCGCCTGCTGCCCGTGCTGTATAAATTTGGTAGGTGTCAATGATGAATTCTTTGCAGAGTAGCGGCAATTCTACCTCTGGGCGGATGCGACGCAAATTCTCAAAACTGCCTTGAAAGAACTTTTCGTCTGTGAGGACAGAGATACAAGCTGCACCACCTCTTTCATAAGATTTGGCGATCGCGATCGGGTCAAAGTCTGCTCGAATAATACCACGACTCGGTGATGCTTTTTTTACCTCAGCAATTAAACTCGGTTTATAAGGACTTTGCTGTAACGCACCGAGGAAATTTCGCACCGTTGGTGAATCATTTAACTGATTTTGCACAGCCGACAAAGGCATTTCTTGCTGCATTTGAGCAACTTCTTGCTTTTTGTGGCTGACAATTTCTTCAAGAATGTGACGGGGAGGGGCTTGCTTCATGGGGTGAGGG
>CASBQC010000138.1 GCA_949127805.1 Nostocales cyanobacterium PMM_0081 | reverse complement strand
GTTTAAAAGCACTGCAAGTTTTGTGTCCAAGCTTTTGGGGGTGCATGAGTGCAGCCCCTATTTTTTTGTCAAACTCCGTATTTTAACTTAAATAGAAGTAGCGTAATTTTTATTTATATTAAAGAGATTACCAGAGATTTAGTGTTTTCATGAAGATAAAAGAAACACCAACTGCTAATACTATAAATATTGTTATGATTTCATAAATTAGTAACTGAACTAAGTGCAAGCATTTAGCTCAGTAACACAATCACAGGAGGAATTGCCTTTGTCTCGTCGCTATTTATTTACCTCCGAGTCTGTTACCGAAGGTCATCCAGATAAAATCTGCGATCAGATTTCTGATACGATTCTGGATGCTGTACTTGCACAAGACCCCAGCAGCCGTGTTGCTGCTGAGGTTGTGGTTAGCACTGGCTTAGTATTAATCACTGGTGAAATAACGACCAAAGCGAACGTTAATTACGTCAATCTCGCCAGAAAGAAAATTGCCGAAATTGGCTATACCGATGCCGATAACGGTTTTTCGGCAAACAGCGCTAGCGTCTTAATTGCACTGGACGAACAATCCCCTGACATTGCTCAAGGTGTAAACGCTGCCCAAGAAACCCGCGAAGAGAATAGTGATGAACTATTCGATAAAACTGGTGCTGGGGACCAAGGTCTTATGTTCGGCTTCGCTTGCAACGAAACACCAGAACTGATGCCCTTGCCTATTAGTTTGGCACACCGCATTGCTCGCCGATTGGCAGCAGTCCGCAAAACAGGCGATTTACCTTACCTGCGTCCTGATGGCAAAACCCAAGTCACCATCGTCTACGAAGACGGACGCCCAGTAGGTATTGACACTATTTTGATTTCCACCCAACATACAGCCACTATTGGGGAAATCACCGACGAAGCTGCGGTACAAGCCAAAATTAAACAAGACCTCTGGACAGCAGTGGTCGAACCTGTTTTTGGCGACATCAACATAAAGCCGGATGAGGAAACACGCTTTTTAGTCAACCCCACCGGTAAATTTGTTGTTGGTGGTCCTCAAGGTGACTCCGGCTTGACTGGACGCAAAATCATCGTTGATACCTACGGTGGTTACTCGCGTCATGGTGGTGGTGCTTTCTCTGGTAAAGACCCCACGAAAGTAGACCGCAGTGCTGCTTATGCTTGTCGCTATGTGGCGAAAAATATTGTCGCCGCAGAATTGGCAGAAAAATGTGAAGTCCAGTTAAGTTATGCCATTGGTGTAGCTAGACCGACAAGCATTTATGTGGATACCTTTGGTACAGGGAAAGTAGATGACGAAATTTTGCTGGAATTAGTCAAACAGCACTTTGAACTGCGTCCTTTGGGGATTATCCATACCTTCAACTTACGCAACCTACCAAGTGAACGAGGCGGACGTTTTTATCAGGACATCGCGGCTTACGGTCATTTGGGACGGACTGATTTAGATTTGCCTTGGGAACGTACCGACAAGGCAGAATTGTTGAAGCAAGCCGCAAATAGTTCACTTGGAGCAGCGATGTCCAAGGCACTCACATAAAGAGTGGGAATAAGCGTTGAAACGCTTACTACGAAGTAAGTGCTATTTAGGGTATGGGCAACTATATAAGTTGCCTATGCCCTTATTATTTCTGTTGCAGGTTTTTTCACAAAATTTCAGATTAATCGGTGATAGTATTTGTGATAAGCAAATGCTGAACGCAGTTTGCTCTAAATGAGTGTAGGCGTAGAACTGGCGTTAGGCTATATTAGGTAGGCTAGAGATGCAGCATACTGTCGTTTGTCTAGCTGCAATCAGCTATTGAGAGTAATAAGATAGGCAAAACAGTGTCAGCCGAAGAGCCATCAATCGATGAACTTCCTACTATAGAATTTCCCTCTAGAGGGAAACTTAAAGCTAGCTCATGGCGCATCCATCAAAAAATTGGTTATGGGTACTTTCTGGCAATTGGCATTGGCTTTTTCGGCTCGATTACCGGATTGGTAATAGCTAATTACTATCGGGGACAAGGAATTATCCAATTAAATCAGGCTCATCGACAAGGACAACTACTGTCTGATTATCAAGATGCGGTGGTAGGAGCGCAATTACATAGCTCAAATTTGGTTGCTGTGGTGGGAGAAAAAGAACGATTAGCTGCTAAAAAAAAGAAATTTCTTGAAAGTGTTGGCAAAGCAAAGAAATTGAAGCCGGTAATTCTCAGTTTTATAGAAAGCAAACCGAAGAAATTAGCTTCAAGTCAGGCAAGTTTGCAGGTTTTCTTGCAGGATTACACAATTAGCTTGGATGCCTATGTTGAGGAAATAGAGTCAATTTTGGAGCAAATTGACAAGCAGCAAATGCAACCTCAGGAAGTTGTTAAAGTCAGAGAAAAATTACTGGAAGTTATGCGTGGTGAAAAAGCTACGCGACTAGATCAGCTTTCTCAAAGATTGGCTAACATCTTGCAAAGTGCCCAAGAGAAAGAGGATAAAAGCACAGAAGATGTAGAGGAGACGAAAAAAGTTGAGAGATTTATCGTTATCTTCAGCATGTTAGTGTCGGTGGCGATCGCCGCTATTGTGGCATGGCGAACTTCCAGGGCGATCGCTGAACCTGTAATTATTGTAACTCAAGTCGCGGAACAGGTAGCGAGAAAATCTAATTTCGATTTGCGAGCTCCCATCACTACTGAAGATGAAATTGGCTTGTTAGCTAAATCTCTCAATCATTTGATTGAGCGAGTATCCCAGCGCACTAAAGAACTACAACAAGCTAAAGAATTAGCAGAAGCTGCTAACAAGGCAAAAAGCCAATTCTTGGCAAATGTCAGTCATGAGTTACGCACACCATTAAATGCTGTTATTGGTTTGAGCCAACTTTTGCAAGATGATGCCGTTGATTTAGGTCTAACCGGAGATTTTATCACAGACCTGGAAACAATCAACTCAGCAGGCAGACATTTACTCGAACTAATTAACGATATCCTCGACTTGTCGAAAATAGAAGCCGAGAAAATGACTCTTTATCCAGAGACGTTTGAAATCGCAACGCTGATTAATAACGTTGTTCTGACAGTCAAGTCTGCCGTCGAAAAAAATGGTAATATTTTAGAACTTGATTACAATGGCGAACTTGGCACGATGTATGCCGATCAAACTAGGCTGCGGCAAGTGCTGTTAAATTTGTTGAGTAATGCTGCCAAGTTTACCACTAACGGCAAGGTGACGCTAGGAATTAAAAGGGATAAGGAATATTTATTACCCTATGCACCTTTGGGAATAATTACTTTTACCGTTGGCGATTCAGGCATCGGCATGACTGAAAGTCAACAAAGGCACTTATTTCAGTCTTTTATTCAAGGCGATAATTCAACGACAAAAAAGTATGGTGGTACTGGATTAGGATTGGCAATTAGTCGCCATTTTTGCTTGATGATGGGTGGTGAAATTACTGTCAGAAGTGAGCCGGGAGTTGGTACTGTTTTTACTGTGCGTCTGCCACTTACTGATCAGGAATAGTATACTTTGAGGCGAGGATGGGCGATCGCTTTTTCACACTGATAACAATTATCCGCTCTCAACTTTATTTACAACAGTTTGACAAATCCTGCTTGCTGAAAATGGCGATCTGATGTAAAAGCTTGAGTAATTCCCTGTTGTGTCATTACTACAAAACTGATACAATCAGTTAATCCCCAATCTTTATCAGGACGCTGACTGTAAAACGCCCAACCTTCATCAAGCAATTTTTGGCTGACAGAGACGATTTGCAAACTTTCCAAAACTCGCAAACTGTTGATGAAAGCAAGTGTCTGATTGCGGCTTGCTGGTGTAGACAAAGCGTCAGCCACCTCCAATAGTACAAATTCTGTTGTTACCAAAGGTGTTTTCAGACGCACTAGTTTGTCCATGACATCATTTGCCTGTTGGTGAAGTGCATCCCTAACATTAAGAAGGGCAATCCAAGCGGCAGTGTCAACGAATACTTTCGTCAAGGTTTATTCTTCTCGCTTCGGCGTTTTATAAAGATAATGGTCATGCTGATGTGCTAAATCGTCAATACCAGTATCAACCTGAGAGTCTTTAATCAACTGTCTGAGCTTATCCCAATCTGAGTACTCTTTTGGTGCAGGTTGGGGGGTTTTGTCGTCGTCTACAAAAACAATAATGACTGATTGTCCCTCACGTCCTTCAATCGGTTCGCTTGGGTGAATCATTCCATTTTGAAATGTGCCTTTGATTGACAGCATAGCTGAAAATTGCACCTACATAAATTATGATATAGCCGATGCATGTGTCTAGTTGTATTGTAGGCGATCGCTCTTCTTATGCGGCAGGGGCTAAAAGCTGAGGGTAGACGCTGCTAAAATACCAATTGTATAGCAGCGACTCTCAAGTATGAGATGAGAAAAGCTTGTATCCTAGTCATACGCACTCCTCACACCCATGACAACAACAATTGATTTTCTCAGTCACCTTAACCCATCCCAACGTCAAGCCGTCGAACACTTTTGCGGTCCGCTGCTAGTTGTTGCTGGCGCCGGAAGCGGTAAAACACGAGCGCTGACTTATCGCATTGCTAATTTGATTCTTAAACACCGTGTCGATCCAGAAAATATCCTAGCGGTTACTTTCACTAACAAAGCCGCACGGGAAATGAAAGACCGGATTCAAAAGCTTTTTGCCGAACAATTGGCAATGTCAGAATACGGTGAACGTTTTGATTTGTTGACAGAATATCAACAAAGTCAACTGAAGTCAAAAGTTTATCGCATTTATATCAAAGATTTGTGGTGTGGAACTTTCCACAGTTTATTTTCTCGGATTCTCCGCTTTGATATCGAAAAATATCAAGATGAAAAAGGACGACGTTGGAATCGCAATTTCTCGATTTTTGATGACTCTGACTCTCAAAGCATTGTCAAAGAAATCGTTACTAAGCAGTTAAATTTAGACGATAAAAAATTTGAACCGCGTTCG
Organism: Nostocales cyanobacterium PMM_0081; assembly: GCA_949127805.1. GTDB lineage: Bacteria > Cyanobacteriota > Cyanobacteriia > Cyanobacteriales > Nostocaceae > Hassallia. The sequence goes on along the minus strand of CASBQC010000138.1, from coordinate 16,623 downwards.
GTGCGTTACGCAATTAGTAACGCCAAAAACCAAGGTTTATCACCTCAAGAATTTGAACGAGATAACCCTAAATATTGGGGCAGAGTCGTTGCGGAAGTTTATAGTTGCTATCAAGATAGATTAGCACAAAACAACGCTCTTGATTTTGATGATTTGATTTTAATTCCTGTAAAATTGTTTCAGCAAAACGAACAAGTATTAGGTTATTGGCATCGCAAATTTCACCATATCCTTGTAGATGAATATCAGGATACTAACCGCACTCAATACGACCTGATTCGCTTGTTGGTGACGAACGACGAAGATAACAAAAATAATTGGAATTGGGGCGATCGCTCTGTTTTGGTCGTCGGTGATGCTGACCAATCAATTTATTCTTTCCGAATGGCTGATTTTACCATATTATTGGACTTTCAGCAACAGTTTGGCGATAATTTGTCAGACGATGATACCCGCACAATGGTAAAGTTAGAAGAAAATTATCGCTCTTGCGAAAATATTCTTGAAGCTGCAAACCAACTAATAGAAAATAACACCCAACGAATTGATAAAATTCTCAAACCGACACGGGGAACCGGTGAAAAGATTTATTGTCACAAAGCAGATGATGAAATCGCTGAAGCTGAATTTGTCATCAATCAAATTCGCACTTTAGAAAGGCAAAATCCCGAAGTTAATTGGGGTAATTTTGCCATACTTTATCGCACGAATGCTCAATCTCGTCCTTTTGAAGAATCTTTAGTGAGAGCCGGAATTCCTTATACAATTGTCGGAGGATTGAAATTTTACGATCGCAAAGAAATTAAAGATGTATTAAGTTATTTAAAGGCGATCGCTAATCCGGCTGATAATCTGAGTTTGTTACGAGTTATTAACACTCCCCGACGCGGTATTGGCAAAGCCACCATAGATGCTTTAACAAACGCAGCTCAACAATTAGGCACAACATTGTGGGAAATACTAATCGATGAAACATCAGTTAATACATTAGCTGGACGTTCTGCGAAAGCTGTAAATAACTTTGCTCAAATGATTCGCAAATCGCAAGAACAAGTCAGCACAGTTCCCGTTTCCGAGGTTGTACAACAATTGCTAGAAGCTTCTGGTTACGTTCAAGATTTGCAAAATCAAGGTACAGAAGAAGCTGACAACCGATTGCTAAACGTCAAAGAACTTTATAACGCAGTATTGCAATTTGAAGAAGAAAATGAAGATGTCTCGTTAGGTGCTTTTTTAGAAAGTACTTCTTTGAGTTCGGATTTGGATAACTTAAAAGAAGGACAAAAAGCGGTTTCTCTGATGACTTTACACTCTTCTAAAGGATTAGAGTTTCCCGTTGTGTTTTTGGTGGGGTTAGAACAAGGATTATTTCCTAACTATCGTTCTTTAGATAATCCAACATCTCTAGAAGAAGAACGTCGTTTGTGTTATGTGGGTATTACTCGCGCTCAGGAGCGGTTATATTTATCACATGCTCGCGAACGTCGGTTATATGGAAATCGGGAACCAGCAGTGCGATCGCAGTTTCTCAACGAATTACCAGAAGAATTACTTACCAGCGGTCATCAGATGAAGCAAACTGTCGCTAAAACGGCTTCTGTGTCCCCTGGAAAGCAGCAGAACGTACAAAATTGGCAAGTAGGCGATCGCGTCTTGCATAAAAGTTTTGGTATCGGTGAAATCACTCATGTTTTTGGTTCAGGTAATAAAGTCTCTGTAGCGATTAAATTCACCAATCTCGGTCAAAAAATAATTGACCCCAGAGTAGCGCAATTACAACGGATGGAATAGACATCGACCTAATTTAAATATGCGTTACTTGAACCCCAACAGACGTAGCAGTGCTACGTCTCTACATTCATTTCCACTCCTATGTCTAATAGACAATTTTGATTTTTCGGGGCAAATTTATTATAAATTTGTCCCGTATTTTTTAACTTACAAAAATAGCGCAGGTGATACATGAAAGAAGGTTCCTAGTGCTTTGGCTTGACTCTTGCTAATACCTCTTTTTCCATTTATAACTTCTGAAGTAATACCCTTAGATCCAAAAATTTCCAGTAAGTCTTTTTGTTTTAAGTCTTGTGCCAGCATTAATTCATGCAGTATATCATGGGGAGTTGCAGGTTTTAATTGATAGTGTTTCTTTTCATACTGTTCAATTACTGTTACTAACAACTGCAACACTTCAACTTGTTCTGCTGTCATATTTTCGCCCAAATCCATGAGTTTTTCTACCTCATTTAATAAACGCTTGTACTCTTGGGCGCCATCAATGACTCGTGGCAAAGTTTCGGCAAGCAGCTTAATGTATTCTTCTCTATTCAATGTCCTAGTCATATCAACCCCCTTGGGGTGCAATATCTGAAGTTAGAGGTTGCATTACTCCCAGCTATAGTTAGCAAGTTTGCCCAAAAATAAAGCTGTTCCTACTACGTTAACGGCTAAAGTTAAACCATCATTTAACGAGTCGATAAAGCGTCTCTTTTGTTTTTCTGGTGTTTGGGTGACTTCTTCAATAACTGCATTATCTTTTTCTAATAACAAAATATCTACAGCAGATTCTTCTGATGTAAGTGTACTTTCTTGATTTACTAAATTCTGTTCATCTTGAGTTTCTTCAAACGTAGAAAAAACCTCACCATCTTGAAAAAGTTGAGCGACTATTTGATTAGATAAAACCCGAATTTGTTCTTCAAAATCAACTTGACTCACCTCACTCATTACCACCGCAGACTTGAAATTTTCTGTTTGACTAACTAAGTCTTGCTCCTTTTGGTGATTTGTGGGTGACATTCCCAATTCTACTTCAATGTCAATAGGCACTTTTAACATTAAAGAGATATGAAGCTTGTTAGCTTCTAAACGGTAGTTAGGTTCGGGTAAAGCAGACATAAATTTTCACAAATTCTAGAGTTTTTATATTTCAATTTGTACAATCAACAAAAAAACTATCCAAAACGAGGTACACCACCTTGTTCAAGGGTGGTGATTATGTTTCCCATAACAAACAATTAACAATCAAACAACTAACTCATCTCTGCTGATTGTAGTACATCTTGTGCAGCTAAGTGTTTTTGTTCACACTCATTTTGAGGATAACATACGGGTGACTTCGCCCGCACTTCTGGCTCAAGTAACAAATCTGGTTCTAGGAAAATGGGCAATCTCTGCTTCACAGAAGGCACTGGAGTGATGTAAACTTGGGGATTGATAGTGATGGGAATATTTAGTTTGATGGGAATTGTGAATTCACATTCACAGTTGTTAGTATTCGGTTGGTAGGTAGCCATAAGTTACACTCCTGTTGATTTACAAGTTGTTTGAGTTGACTATTTTGCTTACTTGATGGCAAAAATTATTTGACGTTAGAACTTACGCAAAAAATTGACAAGCCTAATATACAGTTGCGGTAATTCATGAATTATCGCTACTTAAAACGTATTTTGCGTAAGTTCCGTGACTGTAACCGTTGTTAATTACAACCGTTTTGGGAATAACACACAGGTGCATTTGCCCTAACTTCTGGTTCGAGTAACAAATCTGGTTCGAGGAAAATAGGTAATCTCTGCTTCACAGAAGGCACTGGAGTTATGCAAACTTGGGGATTGATGGTAATGGGAACATTCAGTTTGATGGGAATTGTGAATTCACATTCGCAGTTGTTAGCATTCGGTTGGTAGATAGCCATAAGTTGCAATACTGTTGATTTACAAGTTGTTTGAATTAACTATTTCAATTAGGCTGAAGGTAATGTATGTTGAGCAGGTAATTGCTTGGGTTCGCAGTCATTTTGGGGATAACACACAGGTGCATTTGCCCTAACTTCTGGTTCAATTAACAAATCTGGTTGGAGGAAAATAGGTAATATCTGCTTAATAGAAGGTACTGAAGTTATGTAAACTTGGGGATTAATGGTAATGGGAATATTCAACTTGATGGGAATCGTGAATTCGCATTCGCAGTAGTTCGCAGAATTTTGTTGGTAGGTAGCCATAATTTGTAGTCTGTTTGGTAGTAAAAAAATCGTTGATTTAGAAGGTTGAGCTTTTTTGTTTCCCTTCTTCTGCTTAATAGGTGTTGCAAATTTCGCTTATGCAGTAAGTAGACTTTTAAAGAAAGAAAAATCACTCAAATGCTTATTATTCAAAGCTTTCAGAATTACACATTTGTAACAAAAACTTAATCTCACTGACTATTAGACATCGACCGCTCTTTTATGATGCGTTATCCAAAACCCTTGTAGAGACGTAGCACTGCTACGTCTCTACGTTAATTTTTACACCTATGTAATCATGCAAAAACCGGGTTGATGATTGCAATTCTCAAACAAACCCGGTTTCTGTTGGTTTAATTTTTATTGAGAGAAAATAATTATGTTGATTTTAGAGGAATAATGCCTCGATCAAAAACGCGGTTATCAATGCCGATACCGCTAACTTCTATTTTATCTGCATATACTTCATATGCCGCAAAACTCAAATTGCTGGTAGAATATTGAGTCCATTCATTTTTGCCTACAGGACGATTACCTGCACCTGCACCACAAATTATATAAGTGGTTCCATTAATCGCACGAGTCCGCTCATAATGGTGTTCGTGACCGTTGATATAAAGCTGAACCCCATATTTTTGAAACAGGGGAGTGAAGGTTTTAATAAAAGTTGGATTACTTCCGTAAACACCTGACGCATAAACTGGATGATGACCAAAAACTACTTTCCAAGTTGCTTTAGAGCGACTTAATTCTTGGTCTAACCAAGAAAGTTGGTTTTTCCAATCAGCATTGTCGTTGGTATCTAACGCGAAAAATTGCACAAGTCCACGACTAAAAGTGTAGTAGCGTCCTTTCATATTAAAATCGGGATATTTAAGTTGCTTTTCACCGTTTGCCGTGCGAATATCATGATTGCCTAAACAAGCTTGAAATTTCACCTTTTGTTTGAGCAAAGATGCGTAGGGACGTTCAAAGACTTCGCCGATTTTTTCTATTTCACCATTAGTATAGATGTTATCTCCAGCCAAAACTATTAAATCGTAAAGATTTTTACTGTGATAATTCGTCATCGCTTGAGCGACATCATACTGTCCTTTTGCACCGGTTCCTGTATCTGCGACAGAAACAAAACGCAATAATAAGTCTTTTTTCGCAAACTTGGGGTTAATTTGACGACTGAAGCTTTTGCCAGCAGAAATAACTGCTGCGATACTCCTGTAGGGAGTGGCTGTCGCCAACGCACTCAAACTAGAGAATAATAAGAATTGTCGGCGTTTTAGGCTCATAGTTGACTCAATTTAAAATTAAGTAATATCAGAACTAATCAAGTGAGTCCAGTCGGTGGAAACGGTTTCCGTTCCGTCGAACTGGCACTCCCCGGAGGGTGGTACATTAAGGCTGAAGACGCCTTATCTATAAGAATTTATCCCGTATTCCCTTTCTTTGCGCTGTAACGTCAGGAAATTTTCATGTCACAAGACAACCCGAACCCACAACCACCACGCAAGAAACCAGAACGTCAACCGAATCAATCGTCATCCAGACAGCGACGCACTCAAATGCAGCCATTTTGGAAAGCGCAAACTATCAAACTTCTGCGTGGGACAATTGGCACTTTAGAAGGTGCAGTCCAGAAACTGGAGACAGAACCCACACCCGGTACTAAGCAAACGCCTAGTTTCTGGGGTGGTATTATAGCAAAAATTCGCTCTTTGTTACCAGGAAATTTGTCAGCAAAGTTGTCAGATACAGCTTTGACAGGAATTATTGCCGCAATTTCGGTAATTTTGATTTGGACTACTTCGACGGTGTTGACTAATAAACCGACTGAAGTCGCAACTGTTCCCCAGGTGGAAGAAACACCATCCTCAACTATAACTACCCCACCAGCAGAAATCATACCAGAACCGCAGCCATCAGCCGAAATTCTCCCAACAGAACCGGAACCGACACCAGAACCCGAACCGGAACCAACACCAACACCAACACCAGAACCGATGCCAATATTAGAATTAACACCAGAACAACAATTGATTGTAGCGATTGAAAATCAAGTAGGAGAAATTAGCGATCGCTTTGCCGAGGGTTTAATAAAATCTATTCAAGCTAACTTTAGCACCAGCAATCTCACTATCAAAATTACTGACGATTGGTACACTTTGAAAGAATCTCAACAAGATAAACTAGCAGCAGATATTCTCCAACGCTCGAAAGAACTGGATTTTAGCCATTTGGAAATTACCGACTCTCAAGATAAATTGGTAGCGCGTAACCCTGTCATCGGTACTGAAATGGTGATTTTTAAACGGCAAAATTAGGGGTTTATTCTTAACAAACCACTAGATTTTTCTCTGGCTATATGATTTATTTATTAGTAGTGCAGATAACTTTTGTTGGGTTTTTGCCGTCAAATAAGTATATACGCAATGAGTAACCGTTGGGGCTGATTGTTGGGGATAGCATTAGGTAAATACGTAAACATAATTAATTACACAATGTCCGCTCATCCTTGCAAAACTTCAGCAGCAGTTAACTGAAGATTTGCAAAAATTGAAGAGGCGATCGCACTTTCTCCATGATAAACTCGCTCATCATAAAATCCCTCTACCCATTCCAAAACCGTCACCTTTTGGGCAATAGGATCAACAATCCAATACTCCGCAATTCCCCGTGCCGCATACTCCGAACGCTTATAACGATAATCCCGACTTTCCTGATTCGGACTCACCCTTACGGGTTCGTCAGTTGCTTCAACGCGGGGAACCCGCGCAACGCACTGACTCACTACCTCAACCACCAACAACGGTGGTGGCATATCCATCAAAATCAGAGAGCGTGTAGCACCTTGCATTCCCGTCGCTAACTCCTCAGAATACACCACCAAATCAGGCACACGTACCCCCACCATTCGGCTATTCACAGCAATTTCTGTTTTCATTCTTAACCGATTATATGGAATACCTAATTTCAGAAAATAGGCGACTAAAAACATTGCTATCCGACAATTTAGCTCACTTTCAGAAGGCATTTGAATTAATTTTCCATTTTCTAATTCATATAAATCATCCGTCTCATCGTCATAATTAAGAAATTCTTCAAAGGTCATCTTTTTAGCGGCTGCAAGTGTCATTGCTTTTTCTCCCAATAGTTAGCTTGTATTAAACATCTGTTGGAAAACACCGCGCATTTTACATCAGTGCTGATTGATACGCTTTAACTTGCAAATCAATCCCGGTAATCGCAGTACCAACGACAACAGCAAACGCTCCTACTTCTATTGCTTGACGTGCCATTTGAGGTGAAGAAATGCCACCTTCACAAATTGCGGGAATGTCTAATTCTACCATTTGCTTGAGCAGTTCCCAACCGGGGGGAGCAAGATGTTTAGTTGCAGCAGTGTATCCAAAAAGCGTTGTCCCTACAATGTCAGCACCAGCTTTTGTAGCTAAAACAGCAGCTTCGATTGTATCTACATCTGCCATGACTAATTTCCCTAATTCCTGATGAATTCGGGTAATAATATCGTTTACCATTTCACCACCAGGACGATTTCTTGTAGTTGCATCGATCGCTATAATATCCGCTCCCGCTTTTGCCACCGCAGACGCATGATGAAACTGTGGTGTAATGTATACTTCCGTTCCAGCTATAACTTGCTTCCATAGCCCAATAATTGGAACTTTCAGGCGATCGCGCACAGCGCTGATGTGTGCCGGGGTATCGATTCTTACGCCACCTGCACCGTTATTTACAGATGCTTGGGCGATCGCTGCAATTATTGTTGGTTCATACAGTGGCGAATCAACAGGCGCCTGACAGGAGATAATTAGTTTGTGACGTAGGGTTTCTAAGGATTCCATAGTTCTTTGAGCTATGTTTGTTAAAGAAAATTCCGAAACATTTAAAACTGCTTTTCCTGCCTCTATTTGCGATAAATCGCGGATCTGATTTGTCACCTGATTTAATAATTGTTCTTGATAAATCTGTTTTTTCAGGGCATCTTCTATTGGCTGACAAGTAGAAACATGATTAAAATTATTATCTGATGTCAAGGATTGATTTTGCAGTGGCAAAAGATATTCTAATAACAACAGTGTGAATTTGCCTTGAAGCGTGGCATCATTAAGACTGGGAATTTGCAGATAGCGTTCGAGGTGTTGGTAAGTGTGAGAATCATGACTAAACAAATCTCTCAATTGCGAGATAAAGGAGGCGATCGCTTGTGAATTAAATGTCAAACTAGCGTATAATGTCGCGTTTTGAGTTAGTGGGATAAATTCTCTCTCGATTCCATTTTCCCCTTCTGGCTGTGACACTTCATTTAAATCCGCAAAACTTCCAGCAAAGCACATTCCGACATTTTCTTCTTGGTTTCCCACCAAGAGAGCGCTAAACTGCTCTGAAACCACCAACGTAAATTTTTGCTTTTGCCACTCACTCTTGCTGATAATCCGTGCCAGCACAGCCTCTGTCAGTACCAAAGCTGCACTTCCCACTGCTTGAGCCATAGAAAGCAACAATTCCCCAAGCTGATTAAATACGTCTTTTGGCAAAGTTCGAGAAAAGCTCAAATCAGGAGAACTAAGCATTTTCAAAAATTAGAGTGAGAAGGGCTGGATGCTGTTAATCAAAGTTTTTTTGTTTCCTAACCAACAGTTTAAAACGGTAATAGAAGATTATGCATCGAATAAATGCCACATCTGTAGGATTAAACAACTCAGAAGGCGTAGTTTTTTTTGAACAAACTCCAGCCCCTTTGGTGTTTATTACGGCTGCTGATACCGATATTCAGACTTTAGCAGCTGCATTCCCCAAATTACCATCAACATTTCCGGCATTAAGAGTAGCCAATTTATTGCAGTTACAGAATCAAATAAACATTGACACATACGCAGAGCAAGTTTTGGAATTTGCCCAAGTAATAATTTTACGACTATTAGGAGGACGTTCCTACTGGTCTTACGGTTTGGAAGTAGTGCAAGAAATTGTCGAGCGTAATGGCACAACCCTAATTGTAATGCCAGGAGACGATGTGATCGATGCGGATTTAATCACTTTCTCAACTCCTCCTGTAACTGCTGTCAATCAAGTATGGCAATACTTCCGCGAAGGTGGGGTCGAAAATATTGTCAATGCTCTCAAGTATATTACCGATACTTGCCTTTCAACTTCTTTTAATCCCCCATTACCGCAAGTAGTGCCGCGTATCGGTTTATATTCCCCCCCCGTAGAGACGCGAAATTTCACGTCTCTACAACTTCCCAAAGTCGGCATCATCTTCTACCGCGCTCATTACTTAGCGGGAAATACCAAGGTAATTGATGTTTTGTGCGAAGCTTTAGCAAAGCGGAATTTAGAACCTGTGCCATTGTTTGTTTCATCGTTGCGCGATCGCGATGTCCAAGCTGAGTTAATTGAGTTTTTCCAGCCAAAGGACTCAGAACAAGTTGCGCTGCTTTTGAATACTACCAGTTTTTCTGTGGCGCAGTTGGATACAGAAACACCCCAACTTGAATTATGGCAAAAGTTAGATGTGCCGGTGTTGCAGGTTATTCTTTCTGGTGGTTCCCTTCAGCAGTGGGAGTCGCAGTTTCAAGGACTTTCACCCCGCGATATGGCAATGAATGTGGCTCTGCCTGAGGTGGATGGACGGATTATTAGCCGCGCTGTGTCTTTTAAAGCTGTGCAAACTCGCAATCCGAATTTAGAAACGGATGTGGTAGTTTATCAAGCGATCGCTTCACGGATTTCCTTTGTCGCGGATTTGGCAGCAAATTGGGTGCGTCTGCGGTTAACACCACCTGGAGAGCGTCATGTGGCTTTAATTTTGGCTAATTATCCTACCCGCGATGGTCGCATTGCTAATGGTGTGGGATTGGATACCCCAGCTAGTTGTGTGGAAATTCTTAAGGCTTTGCAGTCTGCGGGATATCATGTGGAAAATCTACCGGCAGATGGGGATGAGTTGATTCAACGTCTGACTAGTGGGGTAACGAATGACCCGGAAGGTCGGGAGTGGCGTCCGGTACGGCAATGTGTTTCTGAAGGGGAGTATGCGGAGTATTTTAGTTTGTTGCCGGAGGGGGTGAGGCAGGGTGTTGGTGAGCGGTGGGGTTTTAAAACGAACCGCAGAGGCGCAGAGAGCGCAGAGGAGGAGAGTAAGAGAGAAAATAATTCTTTCCCCCCCTCTCCTCCTTTCCCCATTCCCGGAATTCAATTCGGTAACGTATTTGTGGGTGTTCAGCCGGCACGGGGTTATGATGTTGACCCTAGTTTGAATTATCACGCACCAGATTTGGAACCAACTCATGATTATTTAGCTTTTTATTATTGGGTAAGGTCATGTTTTGCTGCTGATGCTGTGGTTCATGTGGGGAAACATGGAAATTTAGAATGGCTACCTGGCAAAAGTGTGGCTTTATCGGATTGTTGTTATCCGGAAGTGGCTTTGGGAGCGCTTCCGCATTTGTATCCGTTTATTGTGAATGACCCTGGTGAGGGTTCACAAGCCAAGCGTCGCGCTCAAGCGGTGATTATAGATCATTTGACGCCGCCGATGACTCGTGCGGAACTTTATGGTTCTTTGCAACAGTTGGAAAATTTGATTGATGAGTATTATGAGGCTGAAAGTTTAGATCCTTCCCGTTTACCGACGATAAGCGATCGCATTACTCAATTAATTCTTCAAGAAAATTTACATCTAGATTTTCAAGTCGGGCAAAATCAAGAGTTACCTTTTGACTTATCGGTTTTACCTTCTATTGATGGTTATCTTTGTGAGTTAAAAGAGGCTCAAATCCGGGATGGGTTGCACGTTTTTGGGAAATGTCCTGATGGTCGTCAGTTGCGAGATTTAATTGTGGCGATCGCACGTCTTCCCAATCGTCATCATATCGGATTCACCCGTGCGATCGCTTTATATTTAGGTTTAGATTTTGACCCGCTCACGGCAAATTTTGCAGATGAGTTTTTTCTCACGCAAAATCCCACAGACGCAGAGTCGAGCAAAGGTGCGAAACTTAATTCCTGTCGCACAGTAGGTGATGTTGTTGAAGTTTTAGAAGAATATGCAGCCGAATTGGTAGATCAATTAATTAATCCTAACTTTTGTACAGACGCGATTAATCCTAACTTTTGTACAGACGCGATTAATCCTAACTTTTGTACAGACGCGATAACCCTTGTCTCTACTGCGCTCTCCCCCGTTTTAAACTGGATACAATCGCGTCTTCTTCCTGCTCTGCAACAAACGGATGAAGAAATTACTTATTTGTTGCACGGACTTGATGGGGGATATGTCCCTAGCGCTCCTGCCGGCGCACCCACACGTGGACGCCCGGAAGTCTTACCCACAGGTAGAAACTTTTACTCAATTGATATCCGCGCTATTCCCACGGAAACGGCTTGGGATATAGGCAGAAAGGCAGCGGAAACTCTCATTGAATGTTACACCCAAGAGAATGGGGAGTATCCAAAAACATTGGCTTTGTCTGTATGGGGAACTGCCACAATGCGGACTGGTGGTGATGACATCGCTGAGGCGTTGGCTTTGCTCGGTGTGCAGCCTGTGTGGGACGGTATGGCGCGGCGGGTGGTGGATTTGGAAATTTTGCCTCTTTCGGTTTTGGGACGTCCTCGCGTAGATGTAACGTTGCGGATTTCTGGCTTTTTTCGGGATGCTTTCCCGAATTTAATTGATTTATTCGATATGGCGGTGCAAGCAGTGGCGTCGTTGGATGAACCTGATGCACAAAACCCCCTAGCAGCGCAAGTACAGGAAGAAACAGATTTGTGGAAGGCACAAGGTTTAACTTCAGAAGAAGCTCAAGTGCGATCGCGCTACCGGATTTTTGGTTCTAAACCAGGTGCTTACGGTGCTGGACTCCAAGGTTTAATAGAATCACAAAATTGGACAGATGATGAAGATTTAGCTCGTGCTTACATGAATTGGAGTTGTTACGCTTATTCTTCGGGACAAGGGGGAGGGGGACAAGAAGACAAAGCAATTAATAACTCCTGTACAGACACAGGTTATCGCGTCTCTCCTAACTCCCCAATCGCTGCTCCCGAAGCATTTGAGCAACGCTTAAAGCACATGCAAATAGTGCTGCAAAACCAAGATAACCGCGAACATGATTTGCTCGATTCTGATGATTATTATCAATTTCAAGGTGGTTTAACAGCAGCAGTACGTTCGGTACAGGGAAAGAATCCTCAAACCTATTTTGGTGATAATTCTATTCCCGCTAATCCACGAGTTCGTCACTTGAAAGAAGAAATCGCACGGGTGTATCGTTCTCGTGTTGTTAATCCGAAGTGGATTGAGGGAATGATGCGTCACGGTTATAAAGGAGCATTTGAAATGGCAGCGACGGTGGATTATTTATTTGCCTACGATGCTACAGCAAAATGCGTGGAAGACCATATGTATCAGGGTATTGTCGATGCTTATTTAGGCGATCGCACAGTTTGTGAATTTATCCAGGAAAAGAACCCCTGGGCATTGCGTGATATTGCTGAGAGAATGTTAGAAGCACATAAGCGCGGTTTATGGCAGGATGTAAATATACAAACAATGGAAAATTTGCGAAACTTAGTTCATCAAGCTGAAGCAGCAATTGAAGAAAAATAAAGCAAATCAGATGTTTTAGGAAACAACTATGGAGAATCTAGCGTATTTACACTTAGCTTTTGTTTACGAAGAAAGCCCATCCAGTGAATTAGTTTCCCTTAGCGGTTTATTAAATAAAGCAGCAGCACCCGACTGGAAACGGCTTTCTAGCAAGGCTTGGGGATATATGTTACCCCTTGCTGTCACCTTATCTGTTCTTTCTGTTGTTAGCAGTGCCTTGGCGCTAGAAAGGGGCGATCAAGGACCTTCTGTCAGAAACCTGCAACAACAGTTACAACGAACAGGGTTTTATCAAGCTCCCGTAAGTCAAGTATTTGACTTTCCCACAGAAGATGCTGTGCGACGCTTTCAAAAATCTGCTGGTTTACCAGTTAATGGCGTTGCCAGCACAACTACTTTACAAAAATTAGAGAATTGGCGTGCTTCATCTGTGGATAGACAAGCTAACAAACCTGTTGTTGTTAACACAGAAACAGAAGCGAAAAAACCGACTCCAAATATAGAACTCAAAAAAACACCAACTACACAAACAACAAAACCCACTGAGACTACACAAGTCAAAAAAACCCCTGAAGGTACAGTTGCTAGCAAGCGTAGTAATCCCAACTTACTAGCTAAAGGTGACGAAGGTGAAGAAGTAAGAGTTTTGCAAGAACAGTTGCGAGTAGCAGGCTATTATTACGGTAGTTCGACCGGCATATTTGGTTCGATTACAGAAGAAGCTGTTAAGCGCTTCCAACAAGCTTATAAATTAGATGCAGACGGTGTTGTCGGATCGGAAACACAACGCAAATTGCCGGCAAATGGCATTGGTTATGGGGAAGATGTTCCCAAACGCAGTAATAATGGTCAACTGCAAATCGGCGATCGCGGTGAGTCAGTTCGAGTTGTTCAAGAACAGTTAATTAAAGCCGGATATTTAGAGGGAGAGCCAAACGGCTATTATGGTCCCTATACCGCAGATGCTGTTCGCAGGTTTCAAGGAGCTAATTATTTAGCATCTAGTGGTGTAGCAGGTTCCACCACCAGAGCCAAATTATATAGTTTAGTTACCTCTGGTTCCGAGAATGAATTTAATGTCTTGGAAATTCAACGACGACTACATGAAAGAGGTTTTTATAAAGGTTCTCTCAACGGTGTGATGGGGAATGACACCAAAAAAGCGATTAGACAGGCACAATTGTTTTACGGCATCAGTCTCAATGACGTTAAAAGCGGACGCTACTAGCATCCGCTTCGGTGTTGTCAATATAAGTCCCCAATCGGTTGCTTACCCTCCATCACAGCTATTGGAAATTGCCTAAAAATTTCATGATAGTTGTGTAGCGCGATCCCTGATAACCCCCAAGTGCTAAAGTGGCATGAGTGCCCGTTGGCACTTGGGACAAACCGCATGAATTGCTAGTTGACAATCAAGCAACTGATAGCCTTCTTTTTGAGCAGTTTTTGCACCAATTTTTAAAATAGAGTCGTTTTTGAACTCAATAGTCGCGTTGCATCTTACACATATCAGGTGATGGTGATGATGCGGATAAGGCTGGTTGAGTTCGTAATGTTTATGTCCTTCTCCCAGTTCTAATTCCCGTAAAATTCCCATCCGTGCCATCAGCTTCAACGTGCGATAAATAGTTGAAAGGCTGATTCCTTCACCATCGACTTCTAATCTATGGTAAAGATCCTCAGCACTGAGATGTTCCCCTTGCGGAAGTTCCTGAAAAATGTGTAGAATTGTCTCACGTTGCGGAGTTAGACGCCAACCGCGTTCGTTTAGTTCTGCCCTGAGTGACGTAGCTGAGTAGATAGTCATACTAATATTTCTCAACAAAGCTTGTTAGTTGAGAATATAACAAAATTTTTGAGCAATTTGCAACAATCATGGCTTATTGAGAATACATGCTAAATTCTCAAACCCAAGTCATGCCATCTTGACCGCAAGAGAAATAAGCAGCGATCCTGGCTATCAATCTATTGAGACAAAAATGTTAGTGCAACTTACGCTGACTCAAATGCAAATAATTTTCTATAAGGGGGATTGGTCATGGGTAATAGGGAATTGGTAATAGTTTTTACCCATTACCCATTAGCCATTACCCATTTTCCCTTAAGTTAGAGATTCTAAGTAGTCGCGGATCAAATTGCGACGCTTGGGTTGACGGAGCTTTTGCAAAGCTTTGGATTCAATTTGTCGTACTCGTTCGCGGGATAAGTCAAGAGCGCGTCCAATTTCTGCTAATGAGTAAGGATGACCATCAGCTAAACCAAAGCGCATGAGAATGACATCACGCTCGCGTTGGGTTAAATCTGACAAAAGATGATGCAAGTCTCTTTGTAAAGATTCTCGCATTAACATTTCTTCTGGAGTAACACCGTCGGTTTCGAGCAATTCGCCTAATTCAGTGTCTTTATCTTTACCAACCTTAGTTTCTAGAGAAACGGAGCGAGGTACGCGTAACAAAACTTCCCGAACTTGAGTCGGTGTCATTTCTAACTCTATAGCTAAATCTTCCAAAGTCGGTGTACGACCTTTTTCTTGGGCAATTTTGCGTTGAGCTTTCTTGATTTTGTTCAGCTTTTCGGTGATGTGGACAGGTAGACGGATTGTTCGGCTAGAAGTAGCGATCGCTCGTGTAATTCCTTGACGAATCCACCAGTAAGCGTAGGTGCTAAAACGATAACCTTTGGTGGGATCAAACTTCTCAACTGCTCGCTCTAAGCCTAGTGTGCCTTCTTGGACTAAATCCAACAATTCCAAACCACGATTTTGATATTTCTTCGCTACAGACACCACTAAACGAAGATTAGCCTTGATCATGTGTTCTTTTGCCTGGAGTCCTTGGGTCTTAATTTGCTCCAGTTCTTCCACTGTTATCTTGGCAATTTCCGCCCACCGTCGTTTGCCATCTGCTAAAGTCGGTTTGAGATCCGACAAGATTATACCAGCAGTGGCTGCCCATCTTTCTAAGGACGGGCGATGTCCTAGTTCAGCTGTCAAACGCTCCTGAACTTCGATTAAGCGGAGATAGGGTGAAATTGTTGCATCTCCTTGCTTGGCAGCACTAGCAAGTAGTGTCCGCATCCGCAAGTAACGTTGAACTTTTTGAGCTTCTGAAACCTCTTCATCCCTACCTAACAACCGAACCCGACCAATTTCTTGAAGATACAGACGTACTAAGTCTGTGCTGCGAGGGTTTTTGCTAGAAAAGCTAGCAGGCTCAACAGCAGCCGCCATTTCCAGTTCTTCGAGTTCTTCTATTGGCAACTCAGTCTCATCAATTGTGAGTTCTGTGTCAAAAACCTGAGAGGACTGTTGGGTTTCGTAGGCTGCATCTGCGTAAAAAGATGTTGCTGGCATAAGGATCGTCTCAATGGCTCCAGGTAACAATAGATTTCGGTCAGCTAATCAACTGTTGCTATTGTTCCCGTGATTTTAGGTGAACTAACACGGTTAAAGGTTCAGTTATCAATTTTTTTGGGAAAAATTGTACTGATTTTATTTGATACCTTATATTGTAACTAAAAATGAAGCTGAAATCTGATTGAACCAATAGCTATTCAAATCCTCAGCTGGTCGTGAAACTAAGAATTACTTAGTTAAGATTTTTACCTGAATTTATCTTGACTGTGACTTTTCTGACGTGGTATAAACATAGACAAGGGGAAAGTACGTTTATCATACGCATAGTCCTATCTACATAAGTATCTGAGTGATTTCCTGATGATTTACCAAATTTTCACCAGGGAATATTCGTAATCGGTAATTGCTAATGGGTAGTGGATAGTGGATGGTCGTCAGTTGATAGTGGTGAAGAAATATCCATAGACAACCAGCAACCCTCGAACTAACCGCGCTCCAACCAACTATTCCACAAGAGTTTAATAACTGTATTCTGGCTTGATATCTCGCAGCATCAGTTCATCAAGCGCCTTTGAGGGGCTGACTTCACCTTGAAGTAAGCGATAAACTTGTTCGGTAATCGGCATGGATATATTTCGC
>CASBQC010000137.1 GCA_949127805.1 Nostocales cyanobacterium PMM_0081 | reverse complement strand
TCTTGGTCTTGCCAGATATTATCCCCTAGTTTGGCATATAAACGCTGCCAGTAGTCGCGCCAGCCTAGCTCGTTAATTAGTTTAGTTGTTTCGTCTGGGTTTGCTGTGCGATCGCGCACATAATCCCGAATTTCTCGCAAACTGAGAACTCCATAACGAATATAAGGTGAAAGTCGCGTAACTGCACCTGTGAAAAAGTTACGTGTTTTTTCGTAGCGTGCAGGGTCTACTTTTTGCAGCACTTTTTCGGCGGCTTGGCGTCCGCCGACAATTTCGCTGATATGATTATCTCGTTGTGTCGCTTCTGGAAATTGTTCGCGGAGGTAAGTTACTAACTCTTCGCGGTTAGTAAAGTCGCGCTGCATGTTATTGGTCATTTGTAAAGTATTTGACGACTCTCACTATAATTATGGCGGATGAATGCAAGCGATCGCCCTCAAACATATGAGATAATTTTTTTATTCAAATACTGGGGGCCATATTTGAGAAATCGAAATTTCCCACCCCAGAAATAACTCTGGAATAGTTAGCTTATCTTCACCCGCTAACACTTCACCTTCACTATTTAAGCGATAAATTGTTACAGTCAATTCATCTGGATTAATTAATATCCCAACTAGCGCACCTAATTGTAAAAATAGTTTTATTTTCTCTTCCAAAGGACGGATGCGGTCTGTTTTCGATTTAATTTCTACTACTAAATCTGGAACTAATTGGGCAAAGTCGCGGATTGTGCGTTTCAATCTTTGAGCTGATACAAAGGAGACATCTGGCGCCCGCAATTCTGTGTTAGGCATAATAAACCCACCACTAGAATCAAATATACGTCCTAGTTTACGCGGTTTAACCCAGTTTCCCAGCAGTCTGATAAACTCAGCCCCAATTTCACTCGATTCAATATCCGATGGACCCATAACGACAATGTTCCCTTCTTGTAGTTCTAATTGATAGTCGCAATGGTCTTCTTTGAGCTTTTCTTGTAGTCTTTCTAAATCCTGGATGGTAAGAGTCATGCAAATCTTAAGATTGTTCTATGGCTATTTTAACGTCGTTTAAATTGGGATGCTTTGAGAAGTGGTAATATAGATTAGATATCGACCTAATTTAAATATGCGTTATCCAGAACCTGTAGAGACGTAGCACTGCTACGTCTGTTTTTCACTATACAATGATGAATAAAGCTGGTATTTTATCAACTATGGTTACAGTCATCCAAGCTCAAAACGTTAACATCATTGACTTAAAAGAAAAATTTGGTCTACAGCTAGCTGACAGCGACCAATTTTTTACAGAGTGGTTTGATAATTTACCAGAAATTACTGAGCAAGAAAAGCAGACTCTAGACAGAGTTAAAGCTAACTATCTTAGCTTAGTTGATCGCCGCCCTATTTTAGAAGAATTGGTAAAATTGGTTGTGCTAGCTCCCTTGTTAGATTTAGCAGGATTTTATCGTCTTCCGTTTGATATTGAAACCGAAGAATCTATACAAATTGCTTTGGAAGATGAAGGAGAAATTATCCGAGGTCGCATTGATGTGCTGGTTCTAAAACAACAATTGTGGTTGTTAACTATTGAGTCTAAAAAAGCTGGATTTTCTCTAATAATGGGTATACCCCAAGCCCTAGCTTATATGTTAGCTAATCCTCACCCTGAACGACCTACTTTTGGGCTAGTAATGAATGGTAGTAATTTTATTTTCCTTAAATTAACTAAACAAGATGTACCAAAGTATGCTTTGTCTGATGAATTTACGCTGTTGAAACGCGAAAATGAATTGTACAAAGTTCTGAGTATATTAAAAAATCTTGGTCAAAGTTTGATTTAATAATTATGTCTATTCGTCCTATATATCTCGATTGTCACGCTACGACTCCTGTAGATGAAAGGGTACTAGCAGCAATGCTACCTTACTTCAGTCAACACTTTGGAAATCCCTCTAGTATTAGTCATGTTTACGGTTGGGAAGCAGAAGCGGCTGTTAAACAAACGCGGTCAATTTTGGCAGAGGCAATTAATGCTACTCCTGAAGAAATTGTTTTTACCAGCGGTGCGACAGAAGCGAATAATTTAGCGATTAAAGGTGTTGCTGAAGCTTATTATCAAAAAGGGCAACATATTATTACTGTTGCGACCGAACATAACGCAGTTATTGACCCTTGCAATTATTTAAAAACGCTTGGTTTTGAAGTGACAATTCTCCCAGTTGAAAAAGACGGGATAATTAATTTAAATGAGTTAGAAAAAGCTTTGCGTCGTGATACAATTTTAGTTTCGGTGATGGCTGCTAATAATGAAATTGGCGTTTTGCAACCGTTAGCAGAAATTGGTGAATTATGTCGTCGTCAGGAAATTATTTTTCACACCGACGCTGCACAAGCGATCGCTAAAATTCCCCTTGATGTGCAAGCGATGAAAATTGACTTGATGTCGCTAACTGCACACAAAGTATACGGTCCCAAGGGTATCGGTGCGCTATATGTGCGTCGTCGCAATCCCAGGGTACAACTCGCAGCGCAACAACACGGTGGTGGACATGAACGGGGAATGCGTTCTGGTACACTATATACACCGCAAATTGTTGGATTTGGGAAAGCTGTAGAAATCGGTTTAGAGGAACAGCAAAGAGAATGCGATCGCTTGACACAATTAAGACACATATTGTGGAAACAGCTTTCGCAATTGCCAGGAATTCACCTCAATGGACATCCTACCCAACGATTGGCAGGAAATTTAAATATCAGCGTTGAAAAAGTTGATGGATCTGCATTGCTGTTAGGATTGCAACCTGTAATGGCAGTTTCTTCGGGATCTGCTTGTTCTTCAGCCACAACTGCACCTTCTCATGTTCTCACAGCCCTGGGACATTCGCAACAATTAGCTTATGCATCAGTGCGGTTTGGAATTGGCAGATTTAATACGCAAGAGGAGATTGACAGGGTAGCGGAACACTTTATTTCTACAGTGCAAAGTTTGCGGAAACAAGTATCATTAACCAAGAAAGCTTGAAAATATTTCTTTACATATTCTCAATTCAATTCCAATCCCCAACTTCTTGGAGAAGTCGAGGATATTGTTTCGGAAATATTTTGCATTCACATCTAATATAAAGTTGATAGTTGATGGTTATCCAAAATTACTCTTAATCTTTAACCACTAACCACTATCAACTATCAACCAACAACTAACTACCATATAACGTGCGATCGCTCTTTAACTGTCCGCTGATATACATCCTCTGTTTGCTTGGCTATTTTAGACCAGCTAAAGCGTCTTTCTAAATCCTCATAAGCATTATCAACTAACCATTGCCGATAACCTGGATTTTTCAACACTTCTAATATTCCCCAAGCTAGAGAATCTGAATTATTAACCCACGTAACAATACCTGTTTTCGTGTGTTGCACTACTTCGGGAAAACCACCTGTATTAGAAACGACTACCGGAACGCGAGAGGCAAAGCTTTCTAACGCAACAATACCAAAGGGTTCGTAAAGACTGGGAAAAACGGCACAGTCAGCGATGGTTTGAAATTTATCCAAGTATTCATCGGACATAAAGCCTGTAAAATAGCATTTGTGAGCAATTCCCAAATCCCAAGCTTGACGTTTTAGATGGTCAGTATTGCCACCACCAATAATTACAAACTTGACGTAACCACCCATTTGTGAAAGTATTTTGGGTGCTGCATTTAGCAATCCGGAAACGTTTTTTTCATAGGTCATGCGACCGACATAATAAACGATTTTTTCATTATCGTCGGCAAATTGACGGCGAAAATCTTGAGCGTGAAAACCTTGATGGTGTTGTTTCTTTTCTGGTCGAATACCGTTATAGATAACATCGATTTTATGCCAAGGACTGTGAAGCGCTCGTTCAACTTCTCGTCGCATGTAGTCGGTACAAACAATAATCCGCCAAGCATTGAAAGCAAGTAGGTTTTCTTTGCAACTGATATAATGTTGGGTATTAGTGTGAATACCGTTGTGGCGTCCGAATTCGGTGGCGTGGACTGTAGCAATTAGTGGTACTTTAAAGGTATTCTTGAGAGCGATCGCAGCATCCCCAACTAACCAATCATGAGCATGGATAATATCAAAATGACCATCTTCCAGCATCAACTTACCACCGTGATGCCCCATGCTGTCATTTAAGTTTACTACCCAGTGGAAAAAGTCGTTACCACCAGCCACCGGCACTCGATGTATATGCACTCCATCCACTATCTCATACATCGGTGCATGACCAAACTCCACCGTAATCAAGTGGACTTCATGCCCTAATTTGACTATTTCCGGGTACAATTCCGCTACATGACGCGCAATTCCTCCCACGATGCGAGGTGGAAACTCCCAACTTAATACTAATATCTTCATCAAGTAAACTCCCCGATTCTTTACATTTACAAATATCCAAATATATAACTGGGCAATCAGGAATGGGTAATAGACATCGACCCAATTTAAATATGTGTTATCCAGAACCCCAACAGACGTAGCAGTGCTACGTCTCTACATTCTTTTTCATACCAATAGACATCGACCACTCTTTAATTATGCGTTGCCCGAAACCCAACAGACGTAGCAGTGCTACGTCTCTACATTCTTTTTCACACCTATGGGGAATGGGAACTGGGGAAGATATTTTCCCAAAATTCCCCTTGTCCCCTTGTCTCCTCCTCCTCAACTCCCCACTTCTTTGCGAAAAGCTAACCAAGCGGCTTTTGCTTCCTCTTTTGAGGTGGTAGATTTTTTGAGTAGGATAACACCATCTTCAAAGCCAATGATGCCATATTCTTGATTAGCAGTTAGACGGTCAATGAGTTGAAGAAACTCTTGGAAAGTAGCGCGATCGCTTTTGAAAGCTGGTGCATATTGCTGCAATTGCCACAAATCGGCGATCGCATAATCTACCTTTATCACTTCCCGCGCATCATTTCTTAACTCTAATGTCGGTAAACGAATAATTTCCCGCCGGCTGGAAAGATGCGGTACAAGATTGGTAGTAGCAGACACACTAGCATTACTAGGAATTTGCGCTAATAAAGAACGAAATTGTCCTACATGATGCCATTGTTGGGGTAGCGATACATATACCCAAGGCTTCACCGAACCAGGAATCAGAAAATAAAAAGTCTGATTTGGGTTGGATGTAAAGCTAAAAAACAGAGAAAGACAAATGCAACCCACCCAAAAGCGCCGAAATCTTGGTTTAAAGGCTTTCGGATGCTGCGACCACCAAAGAATTGCCCCATAAAATAATCCTGGAACTACAGGCATAGCATAACGAATATTGATCCCTAAAGGTGATTGTCCCCGCTGCAAAAAAATGTATAATATAGGAAAACCCGCTGTTGCCCAAGCTGCCATCGAGATAGCTGGCACAAAAGCCAAAGGCAACCAGTGAGCGATTAAATACCTAATCTTTTTCAACCAGGGTGAGAAAACTTGCTCTACTAATCGCCAAGGGTTACTAACAATTGCCCAAATAATTTCCAGTGGGGTAGCTTCCTTACCACTAGCATAGTTCCCAAATCGTTCCATCATCATCCGCTGGGAAACGTCTTGGGAAAATGACGGCATGATCATTTCAGTCAGCAAGAGCATATAACCAAAGCTGGAGATGCAAACAGCAAGACCAATCCGGGGATAACGCTTACTTATTATCAGATAAAAGCCGATACTAAACAAAGCCACACCCGAATCTTCCCGCAGTGCCAAAAGCATTATCGCAAAAACAGCAAACAGCCACCACCAACGCTTTTCCATTGCCAATAATACCGCAAATACAAACAGCGGAGTTGCAGAAATGTCATGAAAATTGGATAAAGTCGGACCAATAACAGCATTAGCGCTATAAAAACTGACGGTAATCATTCTTGCCAAAGCGGGTTCAAGATACTGTCTAGCTAAAGCGTACAGAACTAAACCAGCAGCTGTTACCAAAGTCACTTGCAAGACAATCAGCGTTGCCGATGAAGGAAACAAAGCATAAAGCGGGAACCAAAGCAAGAAAATCGGGTTAAAGTGTTGCCCTAAATGTTTGTAAAAGACTTCTGGAACTTCTTTGTTGTGGACAACATTAGTTGAAAGGCTTGAAGAAAGGGAACTTTCAAATAATCGACCGTGGATGCTATTCCAAAAAAGTTGGTTAAAAATGCCTTGATCGAATGAAGCGTAAAAACTGTAATATCGATGCAGCGTAAATATTAGACAAAGAATAAAGAAGATAACAGCCACTGGCAAGACTACGCGTAAACTATTGCCTACGCTCATTTTCAGCCTTTCGGTTTTATGCAACCACAACATCACTCACTCAGCCTGATTTTGGCAAACGGGGGAAATATTTATTGTAGAACCTCAATACCTCACTTCAACTGCGATAATTGTAAAGTTACGGAGCCTGTTTGTTAAAGATTGCCTAAATTCATGACGAAAATTTATCACAAAAACTCTGCGTCACTTTGCGCTTACTCTGTGTTCCTTTGCGTTTCAAAACGCTAGGAACTTATGCAAAGCTGTACTAACTTAAAATCTGTCTCAAATCCAATACAAATCCAGGCAGAACATCTTCTTCTGATAAGCTAACAGGAGATTGCAAAACCTCTACATCCTGTCCTGGACGGTAAATTTCTACCCGTTGGTCTTGAGGATCAATTAGCCAACCTAAACGCACACCGCAGTTAATATATTCCTGCATTTTTTGTCGTAATGTCTGTAAAGTGTCATTAGCAGAGCGTAATTCTACCGCAAAATCAGGAGCAAGTGGCATAAATCGTGAAGGATCTGGATTGAGAGTTTCAATTCGCTCTCGTTTAACCCAGGATGCATCGGGAGAACGGTTTGCACCATTGGGAAGCTTGAAACCTGTTGACGAGTCAAAAGCCAACCCTGTACCATCAGTATCTGCCCAATTGCCCAAGCGCTGTGTAAGTTTAGAATTTTTGTTTCCAGTTTCCCAGCCTGTTGGCGGCATAATAATTAATTCTCCCTCAGCAGTGCGCTCAAAACGCAAATCTCGATTATTCTGGCATAGTTGGAAGAATTGCTCCGAAGTTAGCTCAATGACAGGATGTAAGTTAACGATCAGGGCAGTCATAGTTGCTTTTTGAAGAACGGTAACTGTAGCCTAGCACTAGGGAATAAGGAATTTTGGAATAATTATGGCGATCGCATACAAAGAGTGTAGCTTTTTGTCTTTCTGAAAATGAGCGATGAATCGTTTTGATGGAATGTCTCTACTATATAATGTGTCAGTTGCGATCGCATACAGTCTACACTCAGTAAATTAGTAGCTGACCGAAAAGGGTGTTCGCGCAGCGTCTCCCCTTGGGAGAAGGATAAAGGATGAAGGATAAAAATGAATGGTACAAGCCCCTAAATTTATTGATGAGGATTATTTCATCCTTTATACTTCATACTTCATCCTTTAGCTGACATTACCCTTTTCCCCCTTCAACCTCAGATAGCAAGGAGCCAAAAAATGGTTGCCGAAACCCAAGAATTTGACGCTCAAGCATGGGTGAAGACTCGTTCTTCCCTCGATTCCACTCAATCAACCTTTTTGGTCTGGAAAGGTGCAATTTACGCTTTTATGCCAGGTGAAAAGAAAAAACTTCTATTTCAGATACTGGGTGTAAGTGTAAGTAGGTGTATTCCCACAAAAGAGGATGGCTGGGATTTTACTTCTAGAGAACTAACTTACTACCTTGACCCAAAAACAAGGGAAATTGTGCAAAAATGGGAAAATCCTTGGACGGGTGAGAAAGTGCCGGTGATGCATGTTGCAAATAATCCTGTACAAGGTCAGTTTAAAGGTAAATTTCCCGCGCAAGTAGATGGTGATACTACAACCTTCGTATTTGATATATTTCCCACTTACCCAAATCCTTTGGCAGACGATCCAAAGTTTGCTGAATATTGCCCAAATCCAACTTATCAGGCAGCGGAGTTATTTAAAATCACCGTCCCCACCGCAGATTTATTAAACTCAGAATTACCCTCGGTTTCTCAACTCAGGCTGAGTTGGGATAGAATCGGTCAATGGCTTCCCTGGATGAAAATGGGAGCGCGTCCCGGTCATTTGATTTACAGTGCTTACGGTAGCAAAATCAACGGTTTAAGCGAATTACCGCAACTGCTTCAAGATGAAATTAATACCCGCGTTCCACTATATAGGAATGCACCAAAATCCTTTATTGAAGGAGAAGATATGACCTCTTGGTTGTATTTTCAACAAAATTTTCAAGCTTACCTTACGGGTGAAACCTTCCCCCTACCAGCAGGAGAAGAATTGTAAGTAGAGACGTTCCAGCGGAACGTCTCTACCAGAGTGGTGTAGTCTAATAAAAGTGAAAATTGCATAAATTAGTAGTGAGAACTTCAGTCCTCATATAATTAAGATAAGGACTGAAGTCCTCACTACGAAGAAAAATCGAGCAATTGGTTAGCTTTGGTATCCTGACTGATGATTTTACCTTGACGGTCAAACAAAATCACCCCCACCTTCAAAGAGCGATCGGCATACTTTTTCACGTAATTCTCTGCTTTCTGACTAATCTTTTCAGCCAAAGCAGTAAACACCGCATCTGCCAACTTGAGTTCCACCAACTTTTTATACGCTTCATCAGCCGTATTCAGTTGCAAAATTGCCCGAACTGCTGAAATATCCCCTTTAACAGCAACAGCAGCTGCAATAATTTCTAACTTAGCATCCGCCAGGTGACTTGATGTATTAAAAATTCCCCCTGCTAACTTAATCAACTTTCCTTGGTATCCCAACAACAACACAGATTCAGCTTGATAAAGTCCCGCTTCTACCAGCATTGCACCCAACCAATTTCCCGTTGAAACAATAATTTCTTCTGGAATTCCTAAACGCTGCGCTACAGAATAACCATTGCTACCAATACAAAATACCAAATTGGGAAAGCGTTGCACTTTGTCTTGCAAAATGGCGCGAAATTCTTCTAAGTGGTCAGCAGCACTCATCGGCTGAGAAATCCCACTAGTTCCTAACAACGCCAAACCCTCTAAAATACCAAAAGCTGCATTAGATGTGCGTTCAGCCAATTGACGACCTTCAGGAAGAATAATCCGCACGATCGCAGTTTTATCTTCAGGAATTAGCGGTAACAAATTCGTTTCAAAAAGCCGTCGTGCATAACTATAAATAGCAGCTTCCCCCGCTGCCGTTTTCCCCAATCCCTCACCGGCTTCTAAAACCAAAACCTCATCTTGTCGCGGTAATAACTTCACCCAAGCCCAAATAGGAGTATTCCTCGTCAAATCCAAATTATCACCTGGGTCAGACAGAGCGATCGCTAACGCACTTATTGATTCTAAAGTCGCGACTTGCTCAACTAAAACCTCTGCATCATCACCAAGCAAATCCAGCCTTACTGACGATATCACATCTGTGCCGTTTTGCAAACGCAATAAAGCTGCCTTTGCCGCAGCAACAGCGAAAACCGGGAGAGTGTAACCTTTACGCGCCATTTTATGCTTAAAACCGAGAAATATTCTTATAGTACTGACGCAAAAACTCTCCCAAACTCTTATTTCTCTGTGTCCTCTGCGCCTCTGCGGTTCGTTTTTCCATGACCTTGCATAAGATTCTATCTTAATTTTGCCACTCTCCAACACACCTTATACAATTTATGTCAACATTTTGTAAAAATTATTTACATAGTGTTATATTGTTTAACAAGAGAACAAAACAACCATGACATCACGCAGCTATGTAGTAGAAGAACAAAACCGCCTAAATAACTACGCCATTGAACCGAAAATGTACATAGACGACAAACCAGGCTTTGGTTTCACCGAGTATGCAGAAAAATTGAATGGTCGTTTAGCAATGATTGGCTTTGTCGCACTCATAGCTATCGAACTTTTTACCGGACATGGTGCGATCGCTCCTTTGACAATCCTCTAAATCTCTAGTTACGCAGACATCAACAAAAAAAACTTAAATTAAACTTGGAGAAACACAATGAGAACTGATTTTAACTTTCCTAAAAAAGACCTACTTGGACCCGTTGTATTTAGACCTAATTTCAACAGCTTTGAAACAATCAATGTAAATCAAGCTTGGTCATTATTTTTCACTGCCGGTAAAGAAGATAAAGTATTAGGACAAAACCTAGAACTTGGCAAATTTTTCACATATTTGTTAATTGCTATTGGCGCAACAGGTTCTCTTTTGGCAGGTGCTTTTATCCACATGGCATGAGGATTTATGTCAAGCTTTTCATGTTTATAAAATTCACTATCATGAATCCCCTGTGTCCTAAATTTTGGTTTGTATCTGAAACACTCGATAAATAATTGTAATTAACGTTGCAATTCCTAAAATAATATCAAGATGCACCCATCAAAAAGCCGTCCTGCCTCGTGAGGCGGGACGGCTTTATTCGTTTTGTTCTGTGTCTAAAAGATTTTCAGTAAGCTGAGAACGCGGCGGGGCGTCCAGTTAGATTAGTGCGAAGCGATCGCCCCGGCATCACCTCTTTTAGAGAAGGCATCGCGTATATCAGCCAAAGCTGCTAAGTTACTATTTAAAAAACTAATAAAGGCTCTAGAGTGAAACTATTTCGCACATTTGATACCCCACTGCGGCGAAAGAAGCTGCTGATTTTATTTACAGCAGGTTTATTATTCTGGTCTAGTATGGGTTCGTTACTACCAACCTTACCGCTTTACGTTGAGCATGTGGGCGCAACCAAGCAGCAAATTGGCATTGTTATGGGTAGTTTCGCTATCGGACTGTTGCTATCTCGTCCTTGGTTGGGAAAGACGGCGGATCGGCGAGGTCGTAAGATTGTCTTGCTCATTGGTACACTAGTAGCAGCGATCGCACCTTTTGGTTTTTTGGTAGTAAAATCGATTCCTTTATTAATGGTGCTGCGTGCTTTTCATGGCATTAGTATTGCTGCCTTTACCACCGGCTATTTGGCGCTGGTAGCAGACTTGTCAGATGAAACAAATCGCGGTGAAGTCATCGGTAACATGAGTCTGGTAACTCCCATTGGCTTGGCAATCGGACCTGCTATAGGGGGTTATTTACAAGCTGGGGCAGGTTATACGGCGTTATTTGTCTGTGCAGGAGCATTAGGTGGATTGGCAGCGTTATGTATCTTACCAGTTGTTAATCCACCAATCAAAACTAGTGAACCAGGTGAAGATAATGATAATCAATTGTGGCGAATCTTGATTAGTCCCAGAGTCAGAATTCTGGCTGTAGTTATGTTATTGATCGGCTTGGCTTTTGGTACTTTGCATACCTTTGCACCGTTGTATATCAAATCAACGGGAGTCGATTTGAATGCAGGATTGTTTTACACGGCTGGAGCGATCGCTAGTTTTAGTGTAAGGTTATTCACGGGTCGAGCGAGCGATCGCTTTGGTCGTGGTTTATTTATTACTATCAGCTTACTTGTTTACACCGCAGCAATGTTACTGCTGTGGAAAGCAAACAGCGCGGCTACTTTTCTATTTGCAGCAATTATTGAAGGTGCTGGTGCGGGGACTCTCATGCCGATGATTTCTACAATGATAGCCGATCGCGCTTTGCCGCAAGAAAGAGGGCGAATATTTGCTGTATGTATTGCGGGATTAGATATGGGGATAGCGATCGCAGGTCCTGTTCTCGGTTCAATTGCCGACCAAGTAGGCTACCGCGATATGTTTGGTTATGCGGCAATGCTTATTTTCCTAGCATTTGTGATTTTCATCACCATGTCAGGCAAAGACTTAGCCAATTCCTTTCGGTTTGCGATCGGTCGCACGACTGATGCCTACGCCTTAAATGCAATTAAAAACTAAAAATGAGGGAATAAAGTCCCTCATTTTTAGTTTTGAGTTTTGCATAACGGGCGAGGAGGGATTCGAACCCCCGACACCGTGGTCCGTAGCCACGTGCTCTAGTCCACTGAGCTACACACCCTAACAGAAATTAATCATAGCACACCCCAACCAAATGACGCAAGATAAATTTTTAGATAATTCTGGCTTAACTCATCTAGATCCTCAGGGACGCTCCCAGATGGTAGATGTATCTGACAAACCAGCCACAATCCGTCAAGCCGTAGCTACAGCCAACGTGCGGATGTTGAGCGAGACCTTTGCCGCTATTGAAGCCGGAAATGCTCCCAAAGGAGATGTATTGGGAACTGCGAGGTTAGCGGGCATTATGGCAGCGAAACAGACATCTACTTTGATTCCTTTGTGTCATCCTTTGCCACTCCAAAAAATTGAAGTGCAGATCGTACCCGATCCGCAACTACCTGGTTATCAAATTTATGCCACAGTCAAAACCAAAGCGGAAACAGGGGTAGAGATGGAAGCTTTAACCGCTGTTTCGGTTGCGGCTCTAACGTTGTATGATATGGCGAAAGCTTTAGAAAAGTCGATTCAAATTGAATCAATTCGGCTGGTGAGTAAGATGGGTGGCAAATCAGGAGATTATCGCTCTTCTATGACTTTGGGCAGAGAATAATTTCATGAAGTCCCGACGACTGGAAGTCGCGGCTACACAAACAAAGTCCGCCTGCGCGGACTAATATGAAAACAGGGTTTGAAATTTAATCTAGCGAGAGTAATAAAAGAGCATTATTCAACTTTGTAGTTAGGGCTTTAGCGCTTCAGCGTTAACTACGAGGATATAAGTTTTCTGGATCAATACCAAGATTACGCAAATACGCTGCCAATTGTTCAGCGCGTTGACGTTCTTGCTGTAACAATAACTCTGCTTGTTCAGCGCGTTGGGATTCTTGTTCAGCGCGTTGGTATTCTTGTTCAGCGCGTTGGTATTCTTGCTTTAATCGCTCTTCTTGTTCGATTGAGTTCAAAAATCTCTGTCCATCTGGACGGTAAAATACTAACTCTCCCTGGCTTGTTTCAAAGCGAATTCCCAAGCGGGGACTAACCCAACCGTCCATTTGCCATAATTTGCTCAAGTTGCCATCTTGCCGCAACCATCCGTCTAGCTGAAAGCTTTCTGGGTCATAGATATAGTATTCATCGACACCATAAGTATTGTAAAACTCCAGCTTTCGGCTCATTTCATCGCTATCATTACTGCGAGAGAGAATTTCAAATACAACTTGGGGAGGAATATTCTCTTCATTCCACTGACGATAAGACCGACGTTTACCTTTTGGTCTGCCAAAGACTACCATGACATCGGGTGCAGTTGGCGTAACTAGCTGGGAACGCACGGGATACCACAGCAAATCGCCGGCAATAAAAACATCATCTTTGGCAGCGAAGAGAATTTCTAAATTTTCTTTGATAATGACTATCCAACGATATTGCTCGGTGTTGTCTCCCATTGGTTTGCCGTCACCAGAAGGAAATAAAATATCTTCATCAAGTTGTGAAAAGATAGTCATAGCCGTTAACTGAGCTTTTCTATGCTTTCATTATATTTGTTGAGTGAACAGCAATAACATTCTAAAATTAATCAGAAAGCAATTTTATTAAAATCTGTAACAAACAATTATGCCTCCTCGTTGGCCTCGTCAACCCGATCGCAATGACCCAGATTACCGTAAGTTAGATGACAGAATGAACTTTGCCATCCATGTGGCGATTTTTGCCTGTATTAATTCTGGATTGTGGTTTTTTCACAACTTCAAAGCAGCGACTTGGGAGTGGCTGCCTTGGATGACAGCAGGATGGGCAGTGGTATTATTGGCGCATCTAATTTACATTAGTGCGATCGCTGATTACTCACAAACTCCACCAAAGTCCACCTGAAGACAGAATCAACAGCTAGGGCGATTGTATCTTCTGGCAGTAGAATTAATCCGGATAATTGAGCAATAATAATAATTAGCTTGAGATTTCGCGATCCTTATATGGGGTCATTTATATGGCTAAAACTAATACTACAGAAATACTAGAAGCCCTAGCTTCGGAAATAGGCGAAAACATATATATAGATATTGCCAAATGGCATCTTTTTCTATCAAATGCCAAACTCCACACCGTTGTTGCAGAAAAGATGTATCCTTTACTTACATCTCATTCTGTGGATGAAAACCAAGTAATAAAAGTATTGGAATCCATCCCCATAAAAATTGGCGGTGGCAAACGTGAACTTCCTTTAATTGATTTATTGCCGCTGCAATGCCAAGTTAACCTTGTAGATATCTTGGAAAAATATCAGACCGAATTTTGATTTTCCGTTGCTTGTCTGGTTGCCATGCAAAAACCCTCTATAAATAGGGTAATTTTTACTGCATTAATGACAACACTACATTCAAACCCAGACAAGCATATATACGGCTGAAAAAATTAGTCGAATCAGCTTTTAGCAAGCATTCACTAATACAATTTTGGATTGTGAATTAGGCTTGTAGTTTGCGTTTATCGCGACTACAAACCAGTCCCGAATAAAAGGGAGTTTAAACAATTCAAATAAACGCAGATGCGTGCAAGTTGATGATTAAACTTGCAATAAATTGTCAAGTCAACTTCAGGAGGCTAGCTCAATGCTTTTACAACTTAAAGATACTGGAAATTTGGTAGAAGTTCTTAAAATTGAAGAATTAATAGACCCGAATAATGATGTTATTCACGGACAAAAACAACAAGGTGAAGAAGAACAAGATCCTGAACCTATTAAAAAAGAAAACTTAGTTTTTCCCTCAGGTGAAAGTATCCCGCGTTGTTGGGTTGATGCCGATTATCAAAAAGCATAAGCTTCGTAAGTGATATTAGCAATTTTGTGTGTTGGAATTGCTTTTATCGCAATACGCTTGGGTTAAGGATTTTTGGTACTGATTTTAGATCTGTAGAGACGTAGCATGCTACGTCTCTACGAGGATTGCAGGCTTAACTGAACGGTATTGGCTTTTATCGCGCTTTTTGTTGCTGTATAATACGCGCAAAAGGGCACATAATTTTAGTTCTGCCCTCAATCAAATATCTGCCTAGTAGGGTGCATTACACTCCAAGCCTAACGCACCCTAGAAGAACTTAATTAAATGGCTTTTTCTGCGATCGCCGCTTCATCAGAACTACCAGAAAACCTTTTAGCAATCCAATAAGTAAAGATGTGAGAAAGCAATCCTAAAGGACCCGCAAACAAAGATAACGCCAAAGAATGAATTGTCCAAATACCTGTTTTCTGTCCTTCCCAATATATCCAGCGACCGACAAATAAATCCATCACCAGAAAATGAATCCAACCTGTTGCGGCAGCTTTTTCATCGGCAAAAAATCGGGCAATATCTGCTAAGTGAGGATTTGATAACGCTTGGGCATTCTCTGGTGTAATGCTGCTAATAAATAAATACAAATACACTCCAGCTAATGCCACAAAGGGTAAATATGATTCCATAACCCATCGCGTTACTTTCCAATTTGGTAACAGAATCATCAATGCCCAAAAAGGCAAAACGAAAATATTTGCACCGTCGAATAGTTGAGAGATTGGCATAGTGAGTGGGGGAAGCGTGGTGTGGGGGAGAATAACAGACGCGAAATTTCGCGTCTCTACAACGCTACGAGTTGGGATTCTATTTCGGAGGATTTCAAGTCACGACCGATGAAAACTAAGCGGGTTTGTCTTAGTTCTTCTGGTTGCCACGGACGATCGTAAAATTGATCAAATCGGGTTCCGACACCTTGCATGACTAAACGCATGGCTTTGTTAGGGACTGCGACAAAGCCTTTAATACGGTATATCTCTTGCTCTTGTGCGATCGCTTGCAACTGCTGTTGTAATTTTTCTGGATCAAAAGCGCGGTCTAAAATTACGTGAGTTGAGATAATTTCTTCGTCGTGTTCGTGTTCTTCTTCGGTGTCGTGATGACTGGGACGACTATCTAAATTATCTTCGACGGCAGCGTGCAATCCTAATAATATAGATGGATCAAGTTTAGCGCCATCGCTCTCCACAATCTTGACTACTCTCGGCAATTCTTTTTTTATAAACTCTTCAACTCGCGCTTTTGTCTCATCATCCACCAAGTCAGTTTTATTCAACACCACCAAATCAGCACAAGCAAGTTGGTCTTCAAACAGTTCTTGCAAAGGTGTTTCATGTTCTAAACTATCATCTGCTTGGCGTTGCGCTGCCACTGCTTCCGGGTTGCTGGCAAATGTGCCTGCTGCTACAGCCGCACAATCAACTACCGTAATTACCGCATCAACTGTAGCAGCGTTGCGAATTTCTTGCCAGCGAAAAGCCTTAATTAACGGCTTTGGTAAAGCTAAACCAGAAGTTTCAATCAAAATACAATCGATGCGATCGCGACGCTTAATTAACTCCAGCATCGTCGGGAAAAATTCTTCCTGTACAGTGCAACATAAACAGCCGTTGGTTAATTCAAAAATATTACTTTCGCCATCTTCCGGGCAAATTTCACAGGATTTCAACAATTCCCCATCAATCCCAAGTTCACCAAATTCGTTAACTAAAACAGCGATGCGTCTACCTTGGTTGTTTTGTAGTAAATGGCGAATTAGGCTAGTTTTGCCACTGCCTAAAAAGCCGGTAATCACGGTAACTGGAATTTTTGCTGCCATATTTTTACTTTATTTTCTCAGCATACTCACACAATTTAGGGGCGATCGCCTTGTGGTTGCCTGTATATATTACAGGTAATCTCAAGGCGATCGCCCCTAAACTTTACTTATTTCTTTGTTTGCAACAGTTACTCAGCAGTAGCCAATTCGGTACTACCGGCAGTGCGACGCCGTGTCAAACTATTAAACAGCATCAAACCGATCGCTTTAATCAAATTGCCTTCCAACTCTTGGAACATCTTCATGTTCATGCCAAAAGCCGCGTTAGCTTCATTAACAATACGATCTGCCGTAGCATCATCAATCGGCAACTCATCCACAGAAGAACGATATTTCGCTTTAAAAGCCTTTTCGTCCGTAATTTCTGCAAACTCATAAAAAGCGGTACCTTGACCATCATTCAGGTTCATCCCCGTTACCGCGATGTTTTTCAGAATTTGTCCTCCTGATAAATCCCCGATATAACGAGTGTAAGAATGGGCAATTAACAATTCCGGTTCTTTTGCGGATATTTCCCGGATGCGCTTTACATAAGCTTCACCCGCAGGCGATAATTGAATTTGCTCGCGCCAGTTAGAACCATAATAATAAGCCAAGTCTTGCTCTAGGCTATGCTTGCGGTTTAGCTGAGGAAAGTTAATTTTGGAAACAATCGGATGATTGCGATGCTTTTCTATCTCTTCTTCCATCGCTGAATAGATGAAGTAGAAGTTGCCAACTAGCTTCCGGTAGGAGTTTTTTTCTACTACTCCTTTCAAAAAACACTTGACAAAACCGACATTTTCTGCCATTGTGTGGGCTTTTTTAGTGCCTACACGCAATTTGCTTGCTAAATTGCTGCTCATACTAAATTTCTCAACTTTAAAAGGTCAACTGCCAAAGTCTTGATTTACCGACGGCGAAAAAGCTACTAAAAGCCTAGAGTAAAGCTAATTGATGAGAATTTTCATTAAAATTTCTTAAGTTATAAGATTTTGTATTATTTGACACCGCAAAATCACTAGTTATGAATTGGGCATTGGGCACGCTCGCATTTCCCCTTTTCAAAGTAAGAAGGGGAATTACATTTACTTAGTTGAGAAAAAGGTAATTTATTTGACATTTTTATCTTTCTTTTTTCAAGTGTGAAGTATCAGTAAATTTATTTCCTAGTAAAGACTGAGATTGATGAAGATAATATGAATTATTTCATACATGTTTTCCCAAATACAGACTGATTTGAAAAAAGGGGAAAAGGCAAGAAGAAATTTTCAAGCGATCGCAGTTTAAATTGATGTGGTTTAACTTGGGTACCGAAACAGGCACACTCGCGGCC
>CASBQC010000136.1 GCA_949127805.1 Nostocales cyanobacterium PMM_0081 | reverse complement strand
CCCTCATCCCCCCCTCTCCCCCTCCTCAAGCCGTAGCACTTGGATTTGGTGTAGGCGTGGTCCGGTGACGGACATAACGGTAAACTCTAGATTGTCATAATTGAAGGTTTCCCCTATAGAAGGAATTTTCTGCAATTGGTAGAGTACAAAGCCACCCAATGTCTGATATTTTTTAGTTAAAGGCAAATTGATGTGCAAGACTTCGTTAAAGTCTTCTAAATTGATTTGCGCTTGCACCAAATATGTCTTTTCATCTAACATCTTGATTAACAAATCATCGCTACTTTCGGCTTCGCTTGCGTCGCCGATAATTTTAGCAATGACATCTTGAATGGTTACTAGTCCTACAGTACCGCCAAATTCATTTACGACGATCGCCATTGCTGGTTTCTCTTGCTGCATCATGGGCAATAATTCACTTAAAGGCGTATGTTCTGGGACAAACCGCGCAGGACGCATCCAAGGCTGGATATGTGTCTGTAATGTCAGCTTGTTAATAGCTAAAGGTTCTGCCAAGTCTTTAAAATAAATAATGCCGCGAATATCGTCTAAAGATTCTCCGGTGACAGGATAGCGAGAGTGACGAGTCGCTACCATTACAGTAAGTAATCTACTGAAGGTGGCATCTTTGGGCAAAGCTATAATGCTGGTGCGGGGAACCATTACAGCTTGCGCTGTGACATCACCAAACTCAAAGACGTTATTCAGCAATTCTCGTTCTGAAAGCTGCAAACCAGTAGATTCTCGTTCTGTGGAGATAATCAGTTGCAGTTCTTTTGAGGTAACAGGTGGTAGCCACCTTTGTCCTGTATACTGAATGCCAAACAATCGCATAATGGCGCGAGTTGATTGGTTGAGAATCCAGATAAAGGGGCTGAAAAATCGGACGATCGCTTTTACTGAAGGTCCCAAAAACCGCGCTAGCTTTTCGGAGTACAGCATGGCGATGGATTTGGGACATAGTTCCCCTAAAATAATTTGTAGATAAGCTATAAAAAAAAAGGCGATGGGGATTGATAGGGAATGAGCGATAAACATACTCATACCAATAGGTAAAGGCAATGATTCGATCCATGAACCTACTAACCCAACAATTGTACTTTCGCCAATCCACCCCAACGCCAAGCTAGACAAAGTAATGCCTAACTGAGTTGTAGATAGCAGTCGGTCAATACTACGTTGCAGGATTTCGACAGCGATCGCCTGAATATCACCAGCCTCGACTAGCTGCTGAATACGCGATCGCCTCACTGTCACTATCGAAAACTCGGCTGTTACAAAAAAAGCATTGATGGCTATCAGCAGCAGCACTGACAACAATCGCAGCCCCACATCTGTCAAACTTAAACTAGGAAAACCAATCACCGCCAAAGCCCGTGTACAACTGATGCTCCTATGAAAGATAATCTTGAGATTAGGGATTTTTAGTCCCTAGTTGTTGATTGTTTACGACCAAACTGGGGACGCTTGGACTAGAAAGAAAACAATTCAAAATAAAAAACCCAAAATTCAAAAAAACAACTTTGAATTTACTATATCCCCCTGGTCCCCCTGTCTCCCTGTCTCCTCTTCAAATTCCCTAGTCCCTAGTCCCCAGTCCCTATCTTTCCACAGGAATATTTGGCACTTCCAGTTTTAGTTTTTGATCGGGATAATCAGTCAAAGCAAGTGAGATCCGCTTGACATCATCAAGCAAAGGCGTAGGAATACTCACTGTACCAGAAAATGTCGGTCCATTTGCAGGCAATTCTGCTGGCAAACCTTCGGTACTAGCGCTTAAGGTTCGTCCTTTGTCATCAGTGACATCCAAAAAACTGTACAAAAAGCGCACAGAATCGGCACTTTTATTCTGCATTTTCACCCGAAGTAGCAAATCACCGCCAGAGTAGCGAGCAGATTGTACAGAAATCGTTACTTTCTCACTTTCAGCAGTAATTGGAAATCCTGGTTGGGGTTTTTCTTCGGCTTGAGTCGGTGTTTCCTGAGGTTTTGGCTTACTGGTGTTTTCTTCGTCCTCGTCATCAGATTTTTTTCCTTTAGCAGCCTTGCTTTTACCCTCAATCCGGGACTTAACAATTTTGAGGATTTCTTCCTCTCTTAATAATGTTACCGCTTGATGTTGGGCGCTGTTTGCCTTAGTGCTGGCGAATTTCGTTGTGGGACGACCATCTGGGGTTGTCACACCCTTAAGTGCGGAACTTCCCAAAGTAAAGCCCCAAAACGCGCTTACAGAACCCGCTCCCAACATTAGGGTTAATAAAATCAACGTCAGAAGTACAGTGGAATTTAATTTCATCGCTCTCGAAGCTATTCCCGCTATGTGTCGGTCTATTTATCTAAAAGTATTGAAGCTGTGTACTTCAATTTATAAAAGACTTAATCAATATTAGTCTGCACTATTTCAGTGTCAAATTATGTAGTATCAAATCTGCTAAACTATTGTAGAGTGTTCACGGTCTGTGAACTCATGCTAAAATCATGTAGGCAGGTTGCTACCTAACGCTAAAATTAGCAATAGGGTTGAAGTAATAACTCATAGCAATCCCAAACCCAAGCATATAAGCGCCTTTGGCCGATTGGGGAGGCAGCGAGCTCATAATTCGCTTTCAGACTGGTTCGATTCCAGTAGGGCGCACTAAATGATCAAAATTTTATCAATAGCGATTTGTCATGAACTAATGACAAATCGCTATTGACTTATCGTAGGGCATTTTAGCGAGGTGGTACAGTATCAAACCTAAATTCAGTACCAGTTTTGAGCTTGTTGGAGTTTAAGCGAGGAGACATCATTAAAGATGTATTATAAGGATTGGGTAAATCTGGCGTGCGAATATATGGATCGTTGCCAACTTGCTGATTGAGAATGTCGCGATAGACAAGGTTAACCAACTCAGCATCACGCGCTATTTCACTTTCTGGGAAGGAATTGCGGAACAACGAACCAGGTCCTACCAGCCAGTCTATTTGCCGCCTAAAAGTGTTGTTGCCGTAGAAATTGCGATCGTTTTTAAAGAAAGCTCGATCAAATGCTTCATTTGGTGTTTCATAATTAGTTGTCCCGTTGTCATCGGCAAAAGCTGGGACGCTAATACTGGCAGCTAGCAACACTAATAAACCGCCAAGAGCTTGAAATTTTATACCCATATTTATTACTCCTCAATATGATGGGCGAATCTTAACTTATGCTTAATTTCAGAACTTTGATCAGTTCAACCTTTGGTGTAGCACAACTTTTAATGTATTGTGATGAATTATCAAGCTGAAAACCTTTCCCAGTCTGAATTGTGGGCATCTACTGCCGAGATGAATATTCTGCACCAACGGTTGCTAGATTTATTTTGCCGACTGGCTTACCAAGAAGGTAATTTTATACTTTCTTCTGGGCAAGCGAGTTCTTATTACATCAATGGTAAGCAGGTAACACTTAATCCCCAAGGTGCTTTGGCAATTGGTCGCATTCTTCTATCCAGGCTACCAGAAAATACGCAAGCTGTAGCTGGTTTGACATTGGGTGCAGATCCAATTGTCACAGCGGTTAGTGTGGTTTCTGCGTATGAAAATCGACCAATACCCGCTTTAATTATTCGCAAAGAAGCTAAAGGACACGGCACAAAAGCATACATTGAAGGTCCCACTTTGCCAGAGAATGCAACAGTGGTGGTGTTGGAAGATGTGGTGACTACAGGGCGATCGGCGATGAAAGCAGTGGAACGACTTAGAGACGCAGGTTATACCGTAACTGAAGTAATTTCACTGATAGACCGCTTACAGGGTGGTGCTGAGTTTTATCAGTCGGTGGGGTTGAAGTTTGAAGCGGTGTTTACGATTGAGGATATTCAGCAAAGGTATCAGCAGCTTGCTGATTAACAAAATCGGTTTATATCCCCACTTGTAGCGCAAAGGGTTTAGGTGGGGATATAACCCTCTTTTATTACTATGGAGAAAAAATAATCTAATGAAGCCCTGACGACTGGAAGTCGCGGCTACACAAACAAAGTCCGGATGGTGCGCGGACTAACCTGAAAATAGGGTTTCAAATTTCCTATGGCAAGAGTAATAAAAGAGCGATAAGCCGGACGGTGCGACATTGAGCGCTGAAGCGCTCACTACGAATCTAAATTATGTATCAAAAGCAAAGACTATACTGTTGGTGGTATTTTACTTTTTGTAAAAATAAATCAGTGTTTACTATTAATTATTTATGAACTTTCCGCAATTATACGATGTCTAGTTAGTTCAATAATATGAGACTTTATATAGTAAGTGGGTGTTAATGTAGTGCGTCCGCCGTGAATGTTCGCGGGGGACATAATTACGTTTGCTCGTGCCCAGTTATTTATAAAGATAAAGATGAACAAGTGACGCAGCAAAATAGATATTATTACTGGCTAAAAGTTTGTATTAAGCAACCAATGCCAGGAAAATCACCAATCATAATTGCAATTGGTAGTTCACTTATAAGTATTTTGCTTTGGCAGGGATTACTTGCCAAAGAAAAAGAGCAAATTGAACAACTAATTGAACAACAATCATCTGCTGTAAAAACAGAAATTACAGCACAGTTAAAAAATCGTGTTCAAGTACTAGAACGGATGGCAAATCGCTGGCAAATTCGCGACGTTAATTCTCGGCGCGAGTGGGAAGCGGATGCAAAGTATTTCATCAGAGATTACAGTGGTTTTCAGGCGATAGGGTGGGTAGATTCTTCATATAAAGTCCGCTGGATTGTACCTCTAACAGGTAACGACGCCGATAAAAATTTAAAGTTGAGAGCTGATTCGCAACGACGAGCTATTTTAAATGCTGCCCTTAGAAGTCAAAAGATAATTGTTACTCAGTCTAGAAATTTAGTTGAAGGGGGTAAGGGATTTTATATTTACTTTCCTTTGCGTACTGAGAATAAGTTTGATGGATTTATTATTGGTATTTTGAAAGTTAAACCCTTAATTGAGCCGATTGTTAAAGATAAAGAATTACGTAAATATACAATTAGTATTTTTGAACGTAAAGAAGAAATTTACAGGTGGAATTATGATCATAAAAAATATCCTGAGAAATGGAGTTCCGAAACAGAAATTGATTTTTATAATGTTAAATGGCAGGTGCGGATCAAGCCGACACAAAAGTTACTAAATAAGGCTCAATCGTATCTGCCAACGGTGGTATTAATTGGAGGGTTGCTCGCTGGTTGGTTGCTAGCATTGGCTGTTTATTTTGCCCAAAAAACCCTAATGCGGACAAAGCAGTTGGAAGCCGCAAAGCAGCAACTAGAGAGAGAAATTACCGAGCATAAGCATACAGAGTCAGCTTTACGCCACAGAGAGCAGCAATTAGAAGAATTTATTATCCAGCGTCAACATGCAGAGTCAGCACTGCTTTTAAGTCAAATTCGCTTGAGACTGCTGAATAATATTGCAACTAGCATCACTTCCGGGATGTCTGTTACACAAGTAATTTCCCATACTGTCGAACAAATTAGCAAGTATTTTCAAACAGTACGTGTGGCTTTCTCGACTATTAATCACCAAGGGATGTTAAAGGTGGTTCATTCTGTGGAACCACCAGGAATGCCGCGAATTACAGGGTTTGTCGTTGATCTGACTACTGCTGGTGATTATTTTCAAGCTCTGATTGGTGGCAAGACAATCATAATTGAAGACGTGACTCAGGATGAACGTTTGGTATCGTTAGTGCCTGGGATGTTAGCGGGTAACACTCAAGCTGTTTTAGATATACCGTTACGAGATTCAGAGGGACTTACAGGTTTACTTTGTTTTGACTCCCCAGAACCTCGACAGTGGAGCGAGCATGAAATTGCTACACTCACTGAAGTTGCCAATTACTTGACAATTGTCATTAAAGATGCACAAGCTAAACAGGAGCGGAAACGAATTGAAGCGGAACTGCGAGAAAATGAAGCATCAGTGCGATCGCTTTATGAGGTAGCAGCAGCTCGCAGTCTGAATTTTGAGCAACGCATCCAGAGACTATTAGCAATGGGATGCCGAACATTTGATTTGGATTTCGGGATTTTAGCGCGAATTGAAAGCGCGAGCTATGAAATAATCATGGCGCGATCGCCAAACAATTCTCTAGCTTCGGGAGATACTTTTGACCTCAAACAAACCTTTTGCTCGGAAATTTTAAACACTGACGAACCCTTAACTGTAGATCGTGACAATATTTCATTTTGGCAAAACCACCCAGCATACTCGAAGCTGAGAATACAGTCATACATCGGCACACGGGTACTAATCGCAGGTAAACTTTATTGCACCCTCTGCTTCTGGTCACGCTCCCGGCGATATAAACCATTCAAATCGTCAGACAAGGAACTTTTAAAGTTAATGGCGCAATGGCTGGGCAGCGAAATTGAGCGCCATCAAGCACAAACAGCCCTGCAACAGCAATTTCAACGTACTTTACTACTCAAACAAATTACCCAAGAAATTCGCCAAAGCCTAAATATCAAAGAAATTTTTCAGACCACTGCAATCCAAATCGGTAAAATGTTTGGTGTTAATCGCTGTGCTATTCATGAATATATTTCTACGCCGATTTGTCATATTACGGTTATGGCTGAGTATTTAGAACCGGGCTATATATCAATGCTTGGTTTGGAAATTCCTGTTATCGGCAATCCTTTTCTGGAGAAGTTGGTAGCTCAAGACCAGGCGATTGTTTCCCCAGATGTTTATAGTGAACCTCTGTTAAAACCTGTAGAATCCATCTGTCGCCAAATTAATTTGAAATCGACCTTAGCAATTCGGACATCCTACCAAGGGGAACCAAATGGGTTGATTGCATTGCATCAGTGCGATCGCTTTCGCTCTTGGACAACCGATGAAATTGAGCTATTAGAATCTGTGGCTGCTCAAGTTGGAATTGCTCTTGCTCAAGCGAATCTCCTAGAACAGGAAACCGAACAACGTCAAGAACTCACCGTCAAAAATCTTGCTTTAGAACAAGCAACGCGAGAAGCTGAAGCTGCTAACCGAGCCAAAAGCGAATTCTTAGCGATGATGAGTCACGAAATTCGTACCCCAATGAATGCGGTGATTGGGATGACTGGGCTGTTGCTGGATATGGAACTTACTCCCCAACAACAAGACTTTGTAGAAACTATTCGCAGCAGCAGCGATGTTTTGCTTACCGTCATCAACGATATTTTAGACTTCTCCAAAATTGAGTCTGGCAAGTTGGACTTAGAGAAACATCCTTTTAACCTGCGGAGTTGCATAGAAGAAGCTTTAGATTTAGTAGCTTCTCAAGCAGCTGCTAAAAGCTTAGATTTAGCCTATCTAATTGCTCCCCAAACTCCCACCGCAATTGTGGGAGATAACACCCGATTGCGACAAATTTTAGTTAATTTACTCAGTAATGCAGTTAAATTTACAGAAGTTGGCGAAGTCGTTGTTTCTGTGACAGCAAAACAAATTGA
Source organism: Nostocales cyanobacterium PMM_0081 (assembly GCA_949127805.1). Lineage (GTDB taxonomy): Bacteria > Cyanobacteriota > Cyanobacteriia > Cyanobacteriales > Nostocaceae > Hassallia. The sequence continues at coordinate 3,459 of CASBQC010000136.1, read as the reverse complement.
AGAGGGGGAAAGGGATAAGAAAAACGTTTACCCTAGCATAGAGCATCTTGAATTCTGCAAGAACTCTACTAATTATCAAATTCAATTTGCCGTCAGGGATACAGGTATTGGCATTCCCAAAGAACAGATGGATCGGCTCTTTAAGCCTTTTAGTCAGGTTGATGCTTCCACGACTCGTCGCTATGGCGGTACTGGATTGGGTTTAGCAATTAGCAAGCGCTTAAGCAAAATGATGAGCGGTTGGATGTGGGTGGAAAGCTACGTTGACATCGGTTCTACATTTTATTTTACCATCATAGCTGAGTCGGCTCCTTCAGAAATGGTTGACCTTCAAGGTCTTCAATCAAATTTAGTTGGCAAACGGCTGCTAGTGGTAGATGACAGCGCAATTAACCGACAAATTGTTGCTCTACAAGCTTATAACTGGGGCATGATTGTCCAAGCGGCTGAGTCGGGTTTGCAAGCTTTAGAATTTATTACATCACAAAAGCAATTTGATATCGCCGTTTTGGATATGTACATGCCAGAAATGGACGGTTTAAATTTGGCAGCACGTATCCACTCTCTACCAGGCTATGAAGAAATGCCGTTGGTAATACTGAGTTCTGTTGGTAAATTAACACAGAAAGAACTTGGCGCAAAAGCTGAATTTATTGCCTCCCTGAGTAAGCCTATCAGGCAATCGCATTTGTACGATGTGTTGATTCGTTTGTTATACAGGCAACGGATTTGTGTGCGACCTTTGCCGTTCTCACCGCCAATATTTAATTCGCGTTTCAGCCAAGAGTTACCGTTACGTATTCTGCTGGTGGAGGACATTGCTTTAAATCAAAAGGTAGCACTACAAATGTTAAAGCGCTTGGGCTACCGCGCCGATGTAGCTAATAATGGACTTGAAGCCCTGGCAGCTTTACGTCGTCAGTCTTACGATCTAGTCTTGATGGATGTGCAAATGCCGGAAATGGACGGACTGGAAGCGACTCGGCATATTTGTCAGGAATGGTTGCATGGCGATCGCCCTTGGATTATTGCTACAACCGCTCATGCGATGCAGGGCGATAAGGAGCAGTGCCTCAGCGCCGGTATGAATGATTATATCAGCAAACCGATTCGCATTGAGGCTCTGATCCAATCTTTTGAAAATTACAAACGCTTGCGGGAATCTGATTTAACTTCGGCTATTGAAACATCTGATTTGATAACCAGTGTCAACCAAGACGAATTAGTTTTTCAGCCAGAAATAGTTTATGAGGATGTTGCACCAGCCATCGACGCAGAAACATTTCAAAGTTTAAAACAAATGACAGACAATAATGCAGAAATAATGGCAGAAATTATTGATACTTATCTAGAAGATGCACCCCAAAGATTTCGTGCGATCGCTTCTGCGGTTGAGCAAAAGGATGCGGCACTTTTATGCAGTACGGCTCATTCTTTAAGGTCTTTAAGTGTCACCATCGGGGCAATGCCTCTGGCTCAATTATGCTCTCAATTAGAAGCGATGGGACGCGCTGGAACTACAGTCAGTGCTTCTACTCTGGTTTTACAACTTGAAAAAGAGTATCAACGGGTAGAAGCTGCTTTGCAATTAGAACATTTATAGGAGACAAAATGATTAAATCAGACCAAAACAAGCCACCTTTAATTCTTGTCGTCGATGATGAAAAAACTTTGCGACTGGTGTTGAAAACAGCTATGGAGAAAGAAGGATATCGAGTCCAAGAAGCGTGCGGTGGACAACACTGTTTGGATATTTGTCAACAGCAGTTACCAGATATGGTTTTATTAGATGGGATGATGCCGGCGATGGATGGTTTTACTTGCTGCGCTAAAATGCGAGAGGCTTTGGGTGAAAATTGTCCGCCAATTTTAATGATTACTGTTCTTGATGATAAAGAGTCGGTTAATAAAGCTTTTAAAATGGGTGCGACAGATTACATCACAAAACCCATCGATTATGTCAGCTTGAGTTTGCGAGTTAGTCGCTTGCTAGCATCAAGGTGGGCGATCGCTGGACTCCAAGAACAAATTCAAAAAGAGTGTCTACTGACAGTACAGATGGAAACGGGGAATCGAGAGTTACAACGCTATGCTTTGTTTGATAGTTTGACTCAGCTTGCTACGCGTCGTTATTTTACTGAGTATTTACAGCGCGAATGGAAGAGATTGCAAGGGGTACAGTTACCTCTTTCTTTAATTTTGTGTAATGTTGATTTTTTCCAGGCTTATAACGATACTTACGGACATGCGGTTGGAGATGAATGTTTATGTCAAATTGCTTACACGATTAATAGCAGCAAAAGCCGATCGGCTGATTTGGTAGCGCGTTACGATGGTGATGAATTTGCGATCGCTTTGCCAAATACTTCTGCGGAAACAGCTTTTGGTGTTGCAGAAGCAATTCGCGCTGCTGTGAAAGCTAGTGGTATAGTTCATGCTGATTCAAAAGTTAACGAACACGTTACTCTTAGCATCGGGGTTGCGAGTATTATTCCCAGTCCGCAATTATCTATAAATATGCTGATTACGAAAGCAGACAAAGCTCTTTATCAGGCTAAAATCCAAGGACGCGATCGGATTTTTATCCTCTAATTCTGTATTTACAATCGTTATTGATATTTTTTTAGCAATTTTATCTTGAATATACTCAGATATTGCATCCCAACAGTTGTAAGGCGATCGCACTATTAAATCAAGAATAAAAACGCAAAGTTACGCTGAGGTTAGCGCAGAGTAGCGCAGAGGTTCTTCGCGAGACTTTGCGTTTTCCTTTGCGTACCTTTGCGTTGAAAAAATTTATTAAAATGTTAAGACAACGAACGAAATTACTAAACAATGCATTGTTGTAAAGTTGCTTCGATATCATTTTTTACTTTCTCAATTTCTTGACGTTTTTGAGATATCCAAGCCTTCTTAGTTTGGTGTTCTTCTACAGTCTCTTTGTGTGCTTGTTCGTGCTGTTCGATGAGATTTTCGTAAAGCGCGATCGCTTGAGCAATTACTCGACTTGCAGATTCAACCTTGGTATCAAAAACTGAGTGAGTAATTTCGTGTAACTGCTCAGAAACTTTATCCGTTGATTCATCAAACTTTTGAAATCCGATTTCAAAAATTTTTGTTTTTATCTTGTCATGTAATCCATCAACATCAAACATTCCCAAACCAAACGAACCAGCAATTGTTGCTGCTAAACTAGCAATAATTATTCCAAAGAAGCCAATTCCTGTAAATGCCAGTAATCCAACAGCTAAAGTACCACCCATCCCTAAACCGCGATTTAATCCACCTAAACCCATAGAATCATCTTGTATACCATCTATGGATATTTGAAGCTGTTTGCTAAAATCAGCTTTTACTTGTTGTTCAATGTTTTTAAATTCAGATTGAATTGCATCTAGCTCATCCTCAATATTTATATCTAAAATTCTCAAATTATTTGGCAATATGACATCTTTAAGT
>CASBQC010000135.1 GCA_949127805.1 Nostocales cyanobacterium PMM_0081 | reverse complement strand
CTCCCCCTCTCCCAATCTCCCCTCCTTCTGGCTTTGCAAAATATGTTCAGTAACAGTAATATTAATTGGTTTGCTCACGCTGATTGAATATCTGTTTGGCTGGAATTTTGGTATTGATGAACTGCTGTTGCGTGACTCATCGCCAGTTAGAACATTTTATCCTGGGCGAATGGGATTAAACACGGCATTGAATTTTGTACTGGTTGGCAGAGCTATAGAACTGATAATTCATCAAAAAACCCCCCCTAGCTTTTGGTATGCTCAAATTTTTGCCCTGATAGCTGCTTTGATTTCCTTACAAGCTGTCATCGGCTATGCCTACAACGTCAAAGTGCTTTACAATGTTGCTCCTTACACAACATCTATGGCATTACTGACGGCACTGACATTTATAGTAATCTGTGCGGGCATTCTTTGGACTCGTCCAGAGTCAGGGTTGATGCGGGTAGTAACAAGTGATAGTGACGCTGGTTTGCTTGCGAGGCGTTTATTGTTTGCTGCGATCGCACTCCCTTGTGTGTTAGGCTGGTTAATCGTTGAAGGTCAACGTCAAAAACAGTATGATGCAGCGTTTGCAGTGTCAATGTTTGCCCTGATCGTTATTGTCAGTTTTGTCGTTTTGATTTGGCAAAGTGCAGCCTTAATTGAAGAGTTGAGTCAAGAACGCGATCGCGCAATAGAAGCGCTGAAACACAACGAACAAAAACTGAGCAGTTTCGTAGATGCTAACGTCATCGGCATTCTTTTTGGCGACATTTACGGGGGTATCCTACAGGCAAATGATGAATTTTTGCGGATTATCGGCTATACGCGAGAAGATTTAGTAGCTCTTAAGATAGACTGGATTGATATCACACCACCAGAATATCTGCATCTGGATGAACGAGCGATCGCCGAGGCAAAATTAACTGGTGGTTGTACCCCTTATGAAAAAGAATACATTCGTCCAGATAATAGTCGCGTCCCGGTTTTAATTGGTTACACCCTGTTGGGAGAAAAACGCGAACAGTCAGTAGCTTTTATTTTAGACTTAAGCGATCGCACTCTTGCAGAAGCCGCGTTACGTCGCAGTGAAGAAAGATTTCGCTTGGCTATTGATAATATCCCCGATGTGTTTGGTATATATGATGCCGAACTGCGATTGCAATTTGTCAACACTGCGGGTTTGCAACGCACTAACAAGTCACTTGAGGAAATCAAAGGACGCACTGACGAAGAAATTTTTCCACCGGAAATTACAAAGGCTTATTTACCAACTTTAAAAAAAGCACTTCAAACACGCACCTTACAAACCGTAGAAGCCACAGTAAATTTACCTGATTATGGCACTTCCACTACACTCATCAAATATGTGCCAATTTTAGATGACAAAGGTGAAATTTACCAGATTCTCGGCGTTACTGACGACATCACCGTCCGCAAGCGTGCCGAAGAAGTTCTGCAAAATCAGCAAAAATGGCTAGAAGATGCTGTCAACTTAATGCCAACACCTTTGCTGTTTATCGAACCAGGAACAGCACGGGTGACTTTTGCTAATCGTGCTGCTGACGAATTAGCTGGAGGTAAATTTCCTCTAGCTGAATGCGTGGAAGATTATTACACAACTTATTACAGCACAGATGCGGCAGGAAATCCGATACAGAGCGAACAAGCACCAGGGGTAAGAGTTGCTCGTGGTGAACGTCTCGATGGGGTAGAGGTGAACTGGCACACGGCTGGAGGTGTCCGTTCTCTGCTAATATATGCGGATACTCTGCCAGCAATGCACGGTCTTGGAGCTACATGCGTCTTGACATTTCAAGACATCACCAACCTCAAGCGGGTAGAAAATGCGCTTTCATTAGGTTACAAAAGGCTTCAGCTTTTATTTGGTACGGCAAGCGATTTACTATCGAGCCAGCAACCAGTAACATTGCTTGATGGGTTATTCCAAAAACTTGCCGAGCAAATTGGTTTAGATGCTTATTTTAACTATTTAGTTGAAGAAAACAAGTTAGGAATGCGGCTAGCTTCTTATAGTGGTATTTCTGAGGAACTTGCCAAAGACGTTGAGTGGATAGAGTTTGGGCAAGCAGTGTGCGGTACAGTTGCAATGGAACGCCGTCCAATTGCTTTAGATAATGTGCAACAATTAACGGATGTGAAAACAGAACTGATTCGCGCTGTTGGCATTACTGCGTATTATGGTTATCCGTTGATAGCACGGGGACGAGTTTTAGGTACACTTTCCTTTGCCAGCCGTAGTAAAGATAGCTTTACCCAAAATGAAATTGGGATGATGCAAGCGGTTTGTGACCAGATAGCGATCGCAATGGAAAGAGCAGGTTTGATTGCTTCTTTGCAACAGCAAACAGAGCAACTTACAGAAGCAAATCGGATGAAAGATGAGTTTCTGGCAATATTATCTCATGAATTGCGATCGCCTCTCAACGCCATTCTCGGTTGGGCACAGATACTGCGTTCAGAACGCAAGCTCACCGAAACTCAAACCGCTAAAGGTTTAGAGACTATCGAACGCAACGCTAGAGCACAAACACAACTAATTGAAGACTTGCTAGATATCTCGCGGATGATTAGAGGGAAATTGCGTCTTCATGTCCGCAGTTGCGACTTAGTGCCGATTATTGAATCTGCACTCCATTCTGTACGTCTAGCGGCTGATGCAAAAGAAATTCACATCGAAACTTCAATTAACCGAAATACTGAACCAATCCTGGGCGATTCAGGACGCTTGCAGCAAATTATTTGGAATTTACTATCCAACGCAATTAAGTTTACACCCCAAGGGGCGCGCGTGCAAGTCGGTTTGCAGCGAATTAATTCTCATGTGGAAATTACGGTAAGCGACACAGGCATTGGTCTCAAACCGGAATTTATGCCTTATGTGTTTGATCGCTTTCGTCAAGCAGATAGTTCCAGCACCAGATCCCACGGCGGATTAGGATTAGGATTATCAATCGTGCGTCATTTAGTAGAACTACATGGTGGTACTGTTTATGTAGAAAGTGCAGGTGTTGGTAAAGGCGCAAAATTCACTCTTAAGCTGCCACTACTCAACGCCAAACTCGGACGCATTTTCTAGAGACGTTTTGATGGAACGTCTTTACGACTATTAATTCAACAGACATAATATTAAACAATAATCAATCAGTTTTTTTGGACACGATCCATGAATACTGAATATTTTAGATACTAGGCGATGAACTCGTCAAATATTATTTATTTCCGTATACTTCATGTCATACAGATAACTCAGGGTGCATATATTTATGGAAATCAAACCTATTAAATAATAGTGTTTTGATTGAAGCATTTAATATGATAAGCATAACAAACAGATTAGCAACAACAGCCGTTGAATCGCAAGAGCTAAATAATCCTAATTCTAAAATTAAACAAGTAGATTTTTTACAAAAAGTAATTGAAGGTTTACAAGATGGCATCTTAATCTTAACTGAAATAGGAGAAATCGTTCATGCTAACGCATCGGCGAAAAGTATTTGTAGTCAAATCAGTCAAGGCATTTGTCAGGCAAACTTTGTACCACCAGCAATTTGGGTTCATTGCAAATCGTTAATTGATTGGAGTTTATTTCCCAACAAACACACTATTCTCTCTGATGAGATTGTGCTGAACAAGTTAAATATTTTTCGGCTGCGGGTAAGATGGCTAGATGTAGATCCGTTACAACGTCCTTGCTTGTTGGTGACAATCGAAAATAAATGTGAGACATTAAAAAATGTTGCGATCGCTGAAGTCAAAAAATACGACTTAACCCCACGAGAAGCAGAAATTTGGCTTCTTTATCGCTGCAACTACAGCTACAAAGAAATCGCTCTCCAGCTTTATATTAGCCTCAATACGGTCAAGAAGCACATGAAAAACATTCACGCCAAGCGACATGCAAATATTCACATCGAAAACTAAGAAAATTCAACAATTCAATATTGATTAGTGAAATGCAAGTATTCACTACTTTGTTAACAGTTTCACGAATCAATTAAGATTGATATATCTGCAATGGCGAATAAAAATCAAAGACACACTTAACCCCTCTGCGTTTGTATGAGGGGTTTTGCCGCAATTGCGGTTAATCCAGCAAAGATGAAATTAAATACTGATATAT
>CASBQC010000134.1 GCA_949127805.1 Nostocales cyanobacterium PMM_0081 | reverse complement strand
CATATTAGATGCTTCAGATAAGGTAACAACGAGTGGCTGTTTCAGCAGATTTATTTCATTGGTCAGAGTTGAAAGCTTTTTTGAATAATTCCACTGCTGTTCAATTTTATCCAAAGTCGAATATAACAACTTTTGACAGAGCAATTGCAAGCACTCGTTCATAGCGTCTTTTATTCGTTCAATATCTTTATCATCATTTAGAGAAACTTCTGGGTTAATTTTCTGCCACTCATTAGCCAAATCTTTTAAGAGATTTTTATTGTACCTTGCCAAGTGACGAGCCACTTGATATTGCTTTTGCAATTCCGGATACTTACTTTTTAAAACGGCTGCGATTTCAATTTGAGTTAAATTCAATCCTAGCAAAAGCTGAAATATTATTTTTCCTGCTTCTGGCATATTTGAAAATAACTGCGAGATGAGAGATTGGACTTGTTCTGATGCTTCTTCTTGCAAAAGTGTATCCCAAGGAGTAGGCATCAAGTCAGATACAGTGTCATATTCTTCTAGAGGTAAAAAACGTTTGGTGCGGTAATTGCGAGCAGCTTGAATGCAAGTTGAGAGTATTTCTTGAATTTTCTCTACTGAAGTTGCATGTGTTGAAGAATATAGTTGATTTTGCCGCTGATTGTAGCGAAAAGTAATTTGTGTTAGTTGTGTTAGACTAGGATATTTCAAATTACTATTGAGTAGGTTTTCATTCAAATGAAAAATTTCATTTAAGCATTGCCAAACTAAACTGTAAGACGGAATTTCGCTATTGTTTATGCCTTGAAAAATTAAAGCTTCTCGCAATTCTTTATTAGTTAAATCTTTTAAAAGACCATAATCAGAAAATTTCTCTCTTTTTGCTTCTATATCTTGTCGATAAATTGTATCGCTGACAAAACGTAGTAGTGCAGTTTTAGCATAACCTTCTATATTGGTTTGCGGATGTTCAAAATTAAAATTTTTCAGGAGTTTACCTGGAGGATTTACACCTGAGTTGGCTATCTGAAAGTATTCTTCTAATGGGTATTTGTGCCGGAGAAACTTAAACCTTTGATAATTTTTTTGAGAAGCCCACAAACAAGCTTCTTGTAAGTAAGCTGACAAGTGCCTTTCTGCTATTGAAGAAGATGGAACAGAAGATTTGCCCGTGGGAATTTGTTGAATTGGTCTACTCCTTAAAATTTTCAAAAAATATCCTGCCCAAAATTCCTTACTACCCTCTGGTTCAGATTTGACTAAATGTTTTATACAACGCTCTAGCTCTGGATCTGTGTGCCAAATCAGGTTTCTAGGAATATTGGCGTTTCCAAAGCTAAGAAACGTCGAGAACTTTTCTACGATGTCTTCACGTTTTTTCATGAAGTTTCCTTTTGTTGGCTGTCAACGAGTGTTCATAAAAGAAGTGTCTGCGGTGGTTCTACTTTATTGATGGGAATCACCTGAGGTTAATTATGCACTTCAGGCAGATTTTTGAGGAGGGGAAAGGGGAAATGCGATCGTGCCCAATTCCCAATGTCAGATATTGAAATTTTCTTGCTCCAGTTTGGGAACTATATAGGCAAACCAAAACATCGCCAAAGACTTTATCTTACGCCAACTGATTAAATGAAAACGATCGCCACCCGCATCCAGCTTGCCCAGAAAGTACCATTACGTCTTGTTTTGGTGGTTCCGTTTGTTCTGCAAATCTTTGCAGCGGTGGGACTTGTGGGTTATTTTTCCCTACGCAACGGACAAAAAGCGATTAATGATTTGGCAACTCAGTTGCAAACCGAAGTCAGCGATCGCATCGATCAGCACTTGGATAGTTACTTAGCTACTCCTCATCAAATTAATCAAGTCAACGTCAGCAACCTCAAGCTAGGCTTGCTTAACCTGCGAGATTTCAAAGGTATGGGGCATTACTTCTGGAAACAAATGCAAGTGTTTGATGTGGGGTTCATCGGTTATAGCCTACCAACTGGGGAATATGCAGGATCTGGTTATTTTCTCGACCCTCAACATGCCACGATTGATGAAGTTTCTGCCAATACTATAGGTAAAAATTACACTTACGCTACAGATAGCCAGGGAAATCGTACTGAACTCATAAATGTCTATTATTATAATGTTGTGAAAGAGGCTTTATACACAGATGCAGTAAATGCAGGCAAGCCCGCGTGGAGTAGCATTTCTCCTTGGGATGGTGTCCCAGATGTTTTAGCAATTTCTGCTAATTATCCTCTATACAACGAAACCCACACCCTCCAAGGAGTCTTATGGGTTAACTTGCGGCTTTCGCAAATTAGTAATTTTCTCCGCCAATTAAAAATTAGTCGAAATGGCAAGACTTTTATTTTAGAGCGTAATGGGCTGATAGTCGGAAGTTCAGCGACTGAAGCGCCATACAAAATGGTAAATAAAGAGGCAAAACGCCTCAAAGCGGCAGACAGTAAAGATATTTTAATTCGAGCTACGGCAGAACATTTAACTAAACACTTTGGCAATCTCAGCAACATCAAAGCCAGCCAACACTTAGAATTTACCCTCAACGGACAGCGCCAATTTGCTCAAATTACCCCTTGGAAAGACAAATATGGTCTAGATTGGCTGATTGTAGTCACAGTACCAGAATCTGACTTCATGGGGCAAATTAACGCCAATACACGCACTACTATTTTGCTGTGTCTATTAGCTTTATTGTTGGCTACGGTATTAGGTATTCTTACCTCTCGCTGGATTGCTAAACCAATTTTGCGATTAATTCAAGCATCTGAGCAAATTGCTGCGGGAAACTTAGACTCGTCTATGGAAATTGTCGGGGTAAGAGAAATTAGTGTTTTGGCACAGTCTTTTAACAGAATGGCAGAACAACTGCAAGAGTCTTTCACGGAATTAGAAAATAGGGTTACAGAACGCACAAAAGAATTGAATTTAGCCAAAGAACAAGCCGAAACAGCCAATTATGCAAAAAGCGATTTTTTGGCAAACATGAGCCATGAGTTGCGAACTCCTCTCAATGGGATTCTCGGCTATGCTCAAATTATGCAACGAGATAAAAGTGCTACTTCTAAGCAACAGGATGGAATCAGTATTATCTATCAGTGTGGTTCGCATTTATTGACGTTAATTAATGATGTTTTAGATATTTCTAAAATCGAAGCACAAAAGTTAGAACTATATCCCACAGATTTTTATTTTGATAACTTTTTACTGGGAGTTCGAGAAATATGTGGCATTAAGGCAGAACAAAAAGAAATTGGTTTCGATTATGAGGCACTCAATCGTTTACCTACAGCTATTCATGCTGATGAAAAACGTCTGCGTCAAGTGTTAATCAATTTGTTAGGTAATGCGATCAAATTCACTGATCAAGGTAGTGTAAAGTTTAAGGTTGGTGTGCTGACTAATTCGCAGGATTTTCCAGATAAGTTAGATATAGATGCACATCCCAAAACACATTACCAGGTTGAATCTGGTAACGAGATTGATACTGAAATCACAAAAATTCGCTTTCAAGTTGAAGACACAGGTGTGGGAATGACACCGGAACAGTTAGATAAAATCTTTTTGGCTTTTGAACAGGTGGGAGATAGCGCACACAAAGCAGAAGGCACTGGTTTAGGATTGGCAATTAGTCGCAAAATTGTGGAAATGATGGGCAGTCAAATTTATGTTGAAAGTAGTTATGGAAAAGGTAGTAAATTTTGGTTTGATTTAGATTTAATAGAAGCAACAGATTTGATGAAGTTAGAAAAGACCAATTATAAGCAAAATGTAATTGGTTATCAAGGTGAAAGACGGAAAATTTTGATTGTTGACGATCGCTGGGAAAATCGTGCTGTAATTGTCAATTTGCTAGAAGCAATTGGTTTTGACATGATTGAGGCAAGTAATGGGCAAGAAGGTTTAGAAAAATCTCAAGAATATCAGCCTAATTTAATTATTACTGACTTATCGATGCCTGTGATGAATGGCTTTGATATGACTCAATGTTTGCGGAATTTACCAGATTTTACAAATGCACTTATTATTGCTTCTTCTGCTAGTGTGTTCAATTTTGATCGTCAAAAAAGTAAAGAAGCTGGCTGTAATGATTTTCTTGCTAAACCTGTGCAAGCAATAGAATTACTTGAGCAATTACAGCTTTATTTAGGGTTGGAATGGATTTATGAAACTCAGGATAACTCAGAATTAGTTGCGGAAACTCAAAACACTTTTACTAAGGTGGATGAAATGGTTATCCCCCCAAGCGAAGAACTTACCAATTTGTATCAAGCTGCTAAAGGTGGTTATGTTTTGCGAATTACAGAGGAAGCTAACCGAATTAAGCAGCTAGACTCTAAATATACAGCTTTTGCTAACTCTGTATTAAAGTTAGCTGATGAATTTGATGATGAAGCGATCGCTAATTTAATTAAACCTTTTATTTAGGGATTTTTTATGCTCACTACTCAACAAGATACTATATTAATCGTTGATGATATTCCCACCAACATTAAAGTATTACTTGATTTTTTACATTATTCTAATTTTCGTGTATCTGTCGCTAAAAACGGTGAAAGTGCCCTGAAAAAAGCACAAGAAGAATTACCAAAATTAATTTTGTTAGATGTGATGATGCCGGGAATTGATGGATTTGAAACTTGTCGTCGTCTCAAAGCTAATCCCAAAACTAGGGAGATTCCAGTGATTTTTATGACGGCTCTTTCTGATGTGGTGGATAAGGTGAAAGGGTTGCAAGTAGGAGCAGTTGATTATATTACAAAACCTTTTCAACACCAAGAAGTATTAGCTCGAATTAATGTCCATTTAGAATTGCGTAAAACTCAACTTAAGTTAATACAGCAAGAAAAAATGTCTTCTTTAGGGCAATTGGTAGCAGGTGTAGCTCACGAAATTAACAACCCCGTCAATTTTATTGAAGGCAATCTACACTATGCGGCAAAATATATTGAACAATTGTTGAAATTGCTGCATTTATATGAAGTTTATACCTCTAATCCTATTCCCGAAATTCAAGATTATTCCCAAAAAATCGAGCTAGACTTTATCAAACAAGACCTTTGCAAGCTGTTATCATCAATGACAGTAGGGACTGAGCGAATTCAAGAAATTGTGCGATCGCTACGCATATTTTCCCGCTTAGATGAAGCGGAACGCAAATCAGTGAACTTGCATGATGGCATTGATAGCACTGTGATGATTCTCGGTATTCGTCTCAAACAAACTCAAAACCATCCAGAAATCGAAATAGTTAAAGAATACGGTAATTTGCCTTTAGTTGAATGTTGTGCAGGGCAAATTAATCAAGTTTTTATGAATATCTTAGCAAATGCCATCGATGCAATACAAGAGTCATTTGTTAAAGAAAAAGGAAAAATCAGCATTTTTACAGAAATTACAGCAGACGAAAAGAGTGTCTTAATCCGGATTGCCGATAATGGAGTAGGAATACCTGAGGATGTAAGACAGAAAATATTTGACCAATTTTTTACTACCAAACCTGTAGGAAATGGAACAGGCTTAGGGTTAGCGATCGCTTACTCCATTGTAGTCGAAAAACACGGCGGAACTTTAACTTGCCACTCCAAGTTAGGAGAAGGAACAGAGTTTATCATTACCTTACCACTAAATAAAAATTCGGAAAAATAATAGCCGATTTGCTCAACAAGAATAGGACTTACGCACTCCTGATCGGAAAAACGAACCGCAGAGACGCAGAGGAATGAGGAAGAGAGAGAATTTTTGCGTAAGTCCTGAAGAAATTTAAGAGCCAAAATCGCTATCATGTAAGTACATGACGTATATACACAATGAATAACTCCTACAACATTCGCAGCACCAAAATTGGTAACAGCACCGGATTTCGCTTACCTGCGGAGTTTTACCGTGAGCATCCCCAGTTTGTTAATGCTTCGGGTTGGATAGAAGTATTGTCCCCCGATACTGCGATCATCAAAATTATTCCTGAATCAGTTGATGACGAGGATGAGGAAGATTCCCTAATGATGCGACTATTTCTTGATTTTGCGATCGCGGAAGCATTGAAAAATAATACCCTGCAATCTTACACAACCGAGATGTCCGAGGTTGTACATCAATTAATTGAGGGTGTGGAACTAGAAGACGAGTCGCTGGAAGATGGCTAAATTTGTCAGTAATGGTTGGGAAATTTATTTTCACCCGCAACTATTTGGAATTCAGTATCAAGAATTATTTGATCGTGTTTCTCAACTACGTGAGAAGTTACCATTAGATGAGTTTAAAACCCATGCAACAGTGAAGTTATTTGCTGCAATTACTGTTGCCATTGAAACCAAAATTCCTTGCGATCCCAATGCCCGTCATTTTGCTTTGACAGGAGCATTAAAACGCTATGGACGAGTAAAAAAGATGGGTTTACCACAAAGATATCGGTTGTTTTTTCGAGCATTTGATACCCCAGAGTTAAAGGCAATTGTTGTTTTGTGGTTAGGATTTCCCCGCAAAGAGGGAGCGAAGGATGATTGTTATGAAGTGTTTACCAAGATGGTTGCACGGGGGACATTTCCAGATAGTTTGGACGAATTGATTGCGGAACCAGAGAAAACCCAGGATAAATCTGAGTAAAATCGCGAAATATTCTCTCCAAAAATATACATAAGTGTAAGCGATCGCCTAAATGCATCCACTTGCAACTTAGGTTAATATTCCCAACTTATTCTATGAAGTCCAGGATATATAGCGCTTCAAGGGTTGAGTGAGGTTAACGTGTACCTCTTCTATTTTCACGCTCTTATTTAGTAGGATTGCTATATTACTTCAAGGTAGTGACTAATTAAAAGAGTTGCTTTACGATTAAATTATATAAAACTCATGCCCATTGCAGCAATGTTGAGGAATTAAAGTTAAAAACTAAAAAATTCCTTTAAATTACATTTTGCATTCAGCGAATTATATTCGCTCTTATGTGGTGCAAAACATGAGTTGAAAAACTTAAGGTGAGTATATTTACTATGAAAACTCTGATTTCTTCTAACTGGTTGCGTACCTTAAAAGTATTTATTAGTGGTGCTGCATTGACTTTGACTTTTGTTAATGTTGAAGCAGGTAAAGTCTGGGCAAAACCAAAAACCCAAATAATTGCTGAACAAATCCAAACTCTACAACAATCTAATCAGCGCTGGATTGAAATTAATCTCTCAAAACAACGTTTAACAGCTTGGGAAGGACCAACACAGATGTATGCTGTTGCTATTTCCACAGGCAAAAAATCTACCCCCACTCGCACTGGTACTTTTAAGATTCAATCTAAATACAGAAAAATCAGAATGCGGGGTGATAATTACGATGTTCCCAACGTTCCCTATGCAATGTTTTATGATGGCAGCTACGGAATTCATGGTGCAGATTGGCATCGAAAATTTGGCACTCCAGTGAGTCATGGATGCGTGAATGTCGCAGTAAATCATGCTAAATGGTTATTCAATTGGGCAACGGTGGGAACTTCTGTGGTTATACAGAGGTAGGGGGGAGTGGGGGACGACTATACTCGTTATCCAGAACCCCTAGAGACGTAGCAGTGCTACGTCTCTACATTCTTTTTTACACCTATGTCTATTACCTATTCTTTTTAACTCAACTGTGCGACTAATTGATTTTCTAAGAGGTTTTCATGTGTTAATAAGTCCTCAACTGTGATTCGCAAAAAGCGTTGCCCATCGACTTGAAAAAGAATTTTGATGCGATCGCTTCCAGGATATCCTGGGGGGATAAGTTGAGCTATTGTTCGGGCGCCATCTTTGTCGTTGAGGGGTTGGACGGTTGTTTGTATGTTATCCTGGCGACGGGTAATTAAGCGATCGCCATCAAAAAAAACTTCGATACCGCCTGTTTCTGCTCCCAATTCCCCCATAATTAATTCTATGCTGGGCTGATTTTCTACAGAAGCACCTAAAACTAATTCTACAGCTTGACTCATTGGGTAAGGCTGTCCCTCTTTAATGATAGGATGCCAGCTATGGCGTTTGTTGCGTCGATCCCAATAGCGGACACCGTAGCTGTGGTAAAGAAAATCTTTGATTTCTACACCTTGGGCTAATTGTAAAGCACCTTGAGCGATCGCTTCAAAAGGACGTTCGCAACGAATTTTATCTTCGCTAAAATACTGCTTTACCCAAGTTTGCACTGCGGGTAATTGTACTGTTCCACCAACTAATAAAACTGCATTAATATCGGCAATTTCGATTCCCTGACGTCGCGCTTGTTGTAACAATGTCGTCATCGATTCATCTAATAACTCAAAAAATGAGTGTTCTTTGAGGATACTTTCTAAAGTATCACGATTTAGTTCTAATTCGTAACTTTCAAATGTCTCATCATCGAAATAAACTTCGCTTCCTTCAGTTTGCGTTGAAAGCTGAATTTTTATCTTTTCTGCTAATCGTGTTGTCAAAGGACTTACCGCTAATCCTTGATTTTTAGCAAAGTAATCTACTAACCAATTATCAATATCAGTACCACCTAAATTTTGACCTGCTTTCGCCAGCACACGGGCAGTTTTGACTTTTTGTTTTGAATCTTCAGCTAAAGATTTATTACCCCATTTCAACAGAAATCCGACTGGTTTATGGGTTCTTTGGACGCTTTTATCTAACTGTACCAAAGATAAATCTAAAGTTCCGCCACCAAAGTCAATTACTAAAAGAATTTCTTCGTTTACCATCCCATAACCCAAAGCTGCGGCTGTGGGTTCATCTAGCATCCGCACAGATTCGACGGGAAGGGCTTGACAAACTTTTCCTAACCAATGACGATAAGCTTCAAAGCTATCTACGGGCACTGTTAATATTAGAGAATCTAACCCACCTTGCATTGGTGCTAATTGAGAAATCACTTGAGAAAGAAACCATTGCCCTACTTGCTCAAAGGTGATATTTTGTCCATCAAGTTCGGGTAAGAAACCTTGAATTTCTGCACCAATACCGCGTTTAAAGCTGCGAAAAAATCGGGGTTCGCTACTTAAATCAAAACCGCGATCGCGCACTTGTTGTCCCACTAATACTTGTCCAATCGATGCATCTTCAACATAAACCAAGCTGGGAATTAGTGGAGGATTCAGGCTTTGTTTAACTGACAAACCTGGTATAGTAAGGGTTTCTGCGCTGTTGGTTACAGGATTCCAACGAGCGATAACTGTGTTGCTAGTACCAAAATCGATTGCGATCGCCATATTTTCCTAATTATTTCACGCCAAGGAACTCTTTGCGCCTTTGCGTGAGATTATTTTCCCATAACCCACCAAGATTAGATTTAGGAAGCAACCTCATTTTCGACAGTGGGAGGAGTCACAGGACTATCCTCCGCACTCTTGCTAAAGGTTTTAGGCAACTCTATCCCAAGTATTATGCTTCTGGTTATCATGAACACTGAGTAAGCCAACCACAGGATATGATTACTGTGAAAATACCAAGTACACATAGCCACAGGTGCAAATCCTAGCAAAACACCAATCAAGGTGGAGTTGCGGAGGATATCCACTTGTGCCAGACCTGCGAAGTACCCATCCAGACTGAAAGCAATGGAAGCACTTAGCATTATGGGAAGCAACCAGAAAACATAGATTTTCATTGGCTCTATGACTTCGTTGTGGTTGGTTAATAGACCAAATATAGCTTGAGGGAAGAGGATAGATACTCCAGCAAAGGTTAGTCCCATAAGCATTTCCGTTCCTATTACAACTTGTAATAGAGGCTTAAACCGATGCTCCTCCCCCTGACCCTTGAAATTTCCGCTGAAAGTTTCAGTAGCGAATGCTATTCCCTCAAAAAAGAAAAAGCTGAGAAGTATAACTTGCATGAGTAATGCGTTTTCTGCTAATATTATTGTCCCCTTCGCAGCACTTAAGTCGTTGAATAGGAGTAACGGAAACATTTCACCTATGCTCCAGAGAAATATATTGCCGTTTAGGGTAAAAGTGGCTTTTAAGGCTGGCAAGTCCCAAAGCTGTGACGCTGCGGATCGTACTTCTTGCCAGGAAATTTCTTGGCTGACCAAAATCATTCCCACCAACAACTCCAGACTTAGAGCTAGAATCTGAGACAATCCAGCTCCCGTACTTGCCCAACCCCATCGGACAATGAATAGGTAGTTCAGCAGGACGTTAGAACCATTCCATATCAGAGATAATAGCAACACTTTGCCACTTTGTTCTCGTCCAAGAAGCCAACCTATAAAGACAGCATTGAGCAAAAAAGCAGGTGTCCCCCAAATACAAATATTGAAATAGGCAACAGCAGAAGCTCTCACTTCTGGATTGGCACCTGTCAGTGCAAACCCCAGTTCTCGCAGAGGATATTGCAAAATCACCACAAGTGTGCCTAGCGCTAGAGCTATTAAGCCATTGCGTAGTCCCACGAGCAGCATCGCTTCTCGGTCATTTCGTCCCACAGCTTGTGCTGTGACTCCAGTGGTTCCCATCCGTAAAAAGGAAAAACTATAGTAGATGAAATCAAACAAGGTCGCAGCTAGGGTAACTCCAGCCAAATGATGGATATCATCTAAACGACCCAAGAAAGCCAAACTGATCGTTCCTGTCAAGGGAATCATGATATTGGAGATAACATTGACGATCGCTAAACGGAAAAAGCGATCGAGAAAGTCATACTGATTCAGTAGGGGATGCTGCTTAAGCGACTTTAGAAACAAAGATAGTATTAAATTCATAACGTTTTTGTTAAAGTCGTTAAGTTACAGCAGATTGCGTTTTTATAGAATACACGTAGAGACGTTCCGCCGGAACGTCTCTACAATATGTGTGATTTGTCGAACATGATATAACCTGGCATCAATTCAATTCTTTCACAATTGATACCAAAACAGGTATAAAATAATTTGTGAGTGTAAAAGCATCAACGCCCAATTCTGTGCGCTCACCAGCCGCTAAAATCCCCGCTTGGGAATGCCACCATGCAGCAGTTGCGACAATTTCCTCTACAGAAATATCCTTAGATTTACCTTGCGCTAACAGTCCACCGAGTACTCCAGTTAAGACATCACCGCTACCACCACGAGCTAAAGCTGGAGTGCTTTCGGGATTAATCCAGACTGAATTTTGGGAATTAGCGATCGCTGTTCTCGCTCCTTTTAACAATACTATCGCACCACAATGCATGGCAGCTTCGCGCACTGCACGCACTCTATCTTTATCGCTGACATCGGGAAACAATCGCTTGAATTCACCAGCATGAGGGGTAAGAATTGTGACTGCTTGTCGTTTTTGTAAGGTGGGGATAGTTCCCATCTGTGCGAGAATATTCAAAGCGTCAGCATCAAGAATTAAAGGGCGATCGCTTTCTAGAACTTGTTGTATAATTGGGGTAGTATCTCCTGTTAAACCGGGACCGCAAGCGATCGCATCAAAGGAACTCAAATCTGTGTTTTCGGGTAATTGCAAAGAAGCGATCGCACCTGTTTGAGTTTCTGGGCAACCGATAATTAGTGCTTCAGGTAATTGTGCCACTAAAACCGGCTTCAACGATTCGGGTACAGCTATCGAAAGCATTCCCACACCACTTACTCTGGCACCCAAACCAGTTAAAATTGCACCTCCAGAATAGCGTCGCGAACCACAAATCAGCAGTAAATGTCCTTCCTTATATTTGTGCGTGACGGCGGGACGCGGTAGGGGTAAAGTTGAAAGTGCAGTGGTTTGGGTAATGCGGTGAATTCTGTTTACATCTCCCACAACAGCTTGCACATCAGCCAACGGGATATCAAAGTCGATTAATTCACATGAGCCAACATATTCTAAAGCATCGTCTTGGAATAAACCGAGCTTCCACAAACCCAAGCAAAAGGTGTGTGTAGCACGGATTGCAATTCCTAACACCTCACCTGTATCTGTGTGTAACCCCGAAGGTAAATCAATGCTGATAACTAGTTTAGACCAAGAATTGATTTGATTTATAACTTGTGCGATCGCATCTTGCAACGTTCTTTCCAAGCCAAATCCAAACAATCCATCAATCAACAAATCGCAATCTGACAGTTGCTCTATCGATTCATAACAGGGGATACCCAAACTCTGAGCATACTGCAAATGCTGCCAAGTTAATTCTTTCAGCTTCGAGAAAGAAGAATATATCTTGACATCATAGCCGCAAAAGTGCAACTCACGAGCCACAACTAGCGCATCTGCACCATTATGACCAGGACCTGCGAGAATTCCTACCCTTGGCAGATTAGAATAAATAACTTGAATTTTGCGCGAAATTAACCCCGCGACTTTTTCCATTAAAGCAGCTACAGGCATTCCCGCAGCAAATATCCGCGCTTCAATATCGCGCATTTGCTGTGCCGTAACTATTATTTGGGAAATTTGTTCTAGCCTTTGTTGCATCATATCATGTCCGCGCTTATTACACATGATGTAGAGACGTAGCACTTGGTAGTCTCTAGGATTGTAGTAAGCGCAAAGAGCGCTTATTTTAGGCACTGAAGTGCCTACTACACTCAGCACTTTGTTACTTTCCGTAATAAACTCTGGCATTGCCGAAGCCTAAATTTCGCAGATAACTGTTCCATTGTTCTGCATCCGCTCGTTGAGTAAAACCACCAACAGCTACATGTGGACCTCGTGGCTGGTTTCTTTGCAATATTACCGCTCTTTGTCCGATATTGCGTCTAATTTTGTCTTCAATTATTGGTAAGTCTTGCGATCGCGCCGGAATCGCTACATAGTAATAGTTGCTTCTATTATTCCCAGAAGAACTTCCAGGATAATTTCTATCAGGATAATTTCTGCCAGGATAATTATAAGGTATTTCTTGTCCGTTAGATAAACTGACAATCCTTACTCCATTTATCCCGTTGGATGCAAGTTCTCCCAGACGCCGTTGAGCATTATCTGGTTTACTAAAGGTTCCAGCTTGGATTACAGAACGTCCTTGATATCGTCTTAATAAAGCTTTGGGTTCAACTCGACGTACTTGTTGCAGTAGTCCAGAGTTGCCATTATCGACATAAACCACGTATCTACCAAAGTTCTGGTTGTTTTGATTTTGATTTTGATTTTGGTATTGATTTTCAAACTCATAATAAGGTGTGGTTGTTTGGTTAGTGGTTTGAGAATTGTAGTCATTTTGTTGCGCTGCATCGAGCTGCGTTAATCCCTGTTGATTAGAAGGACTCTCTTGCAAGTTGGGCGGTAGTTGTGGTAAAGCTTGAGCAAGCAAAACTCCGTCGCGATTGATTTGCGCTTGTGTTGGGTTAGAGTAGAAGAGTAGGGGAAATAGCGAAAGTAAAGAAACTAAGTACAGCTTTGCATAAGTTTGTAGCGTTTTGAAACGCAAAGGAACGCGGAGGTAAGCGCAGAGTGACGCAGAGTTTTTGTGATAATTTTTCGTCATGAATTTATGTAATATTGTAGTAAGGAAGTAAATTCTTTCGTTTTGATTCTTGACTATTTCTAGATAATTTTTCCTGGAACTAATCAGTTAACCGTTGTAGTAATTACATAGTGTTAGCTTAGAAGAAGTTGCCTAAGCTCGATTTACGGATATGAAAAAAGTCGTCGTTGGTCTTTCTGGTGGCGTTGATAGTTCAGCTGCTGCTGCTATACTGCACAATCAAGGCTATGAAGTTGTAGGTTTGACTCTTTGGCTGATGAAAGGCAAAGGTCAGTGCTGTTCTGAGGGTATGATCGACGCGGCTTATATCTGTGAACAATTGGGTATTCCCCATCAAGTTGTTGATATTCGCGAAGTCTTTCAAACCAACATTGTCGATTATCTCGTATCTGGTTACAGCGCCGGTATTACACCTTTGCCTTGTTCTCAATGCAATAAAACTGTCAAGTTTGCTCCAATGGTACAATATGCCCGTGAACAATTGGGATGCGATCGCATCGCTACGGGTCATTATGCCAAAATTAGCTACAACGAAGCTACTAAACGTTACGAGCTTTTACGTGCTGTAGACCGCAATAAAGACCAATCTTATTTTCTTTATGATTTGTCGCAAGATTTACTTGCTGCAACAGTGTTTCCCCTGGGGGAATTACATAAGGCAGATACACGTCGCATCGCTGCCGAATATAACTTGAAAACCGCTGACAAGCCAGAAAGCCAAGATTTATGCTTGGTAGAAAGTAACGGCTCAATGCGAGGGTTTCTAGATAAATATTTAGCGCCGAAAAAAGGTGATATCGTCAATGCAGACGGCAAAGTGCTGGGACAACACGATGGTGTCCATCATTACACCATCGGACAACGCAAAGGTTTAGGTATTGCTGCTGCCGAACCGTTGTATGTGATCGGTTTGGATGCGGTAAGTAATAAAGTGATAGTAGGCGATCGCACTCTAGCCACCGAGTCAGAATGCACTGTACAACGCGTAAACTGGGTTTCTATAGCCGAACCAGCAACCCCAATTTCCGCCGAAGTGCAAATTCGCTATCGCTCAAATCCCGTACCCGTCACAGTCATTCCCCTAGCAGACTCGCGAGTCCGCTTAGTATTTGACGAACCCCAGTTCAGCATCACCCCCGGACAAGCTGCCGTCTGGTACGAAAGCGAAAAAGTCTTAGGTGGAGGCATTATCGAGCAGTTTAGTTGATTTGTCGCATAAACGCCCACGCCATTTCGTTGCTGTCCCACCTTGGAATCAATTCCAAGGCTAATAGCTAAAGTCTACTGAAGTAGACTCATCTACATCATTGAGTCCACTTGAGTGGACTTTCGCTATTAGCCCGGAACTTCAGTTCTGGGCGGGATGACACAACTTTGACTGTTACAAAAATGTGGGTAATGACAAGGGCTAGAAGGGTATCGGATTTTGGCGATCGCATTGTTAAAGAAACTCGGTTTTTCCTATTGACTTGTATTACTTGACAAGATATTATATGGATAATGGAAAAGGTGTGGACATATAGACCCCCCTCCACAAGAATTCAACTTCTAAATTTCCCCCTCATCTACCCCACAAGAGGAAAGCAATTAATCCAACTAGAAAAGAAAACGCAAATTGCACCCAATACTTCTGGGTAAAAGGGCTGTGTCTGAAGTTAGTGCTATTCTCCTTCTAGGTGTCGGATTTTGGCGATCGCATTGTCTAAGTACAGCTTTGCATAAGTTCGTAGCTTTTTTCAACGCAAAGTAACGCAAAGGGAAACGCAGAGTGACGCAGAGTTGTTGTGAGAAATTTTCGTTATGAACTTATGGAATATTGTAGTAAGAAACTCGGTTTTTCCTATTGACTTGTATTACTTGACAAGATATTATATGGATAATGGAAAAGGTGTGGACATATAGACCCGATTCTGAAGAATTCAACTTCTGAATTTCCCCTTCATCTACCCCACAAGAGGAAAGCAATTAATCCAACTAGAAAAGAAAACGCAAATTGCATCCAATGCTTCTGGGTAAAGTTGATAAATCTCTCTTTGATTCCTCATGTTGCTGGAGAGGGTGTATTAATTTGGGCGATGCGAGCTTGGGCGTATTCTTGGAATGGTGTATAGTTAATTTTGGCAGCGAGTGTGGCAGCTTCATTTAAAGAATTAATTGCCGCGTTTGATTCTCCCATCTTTAACTCGACATCAGCGATAAACAGCAGATTGCGACTTTGACTATATATATCACCAATTTGAATGTAGAGATTTTGAGCTTGCTGGAGATATTCTAATGCTTGCTGGGGGTTGTCTTGCAACTTCCCAAATTCTTGCAGGATATTTGCCTCACCTAAGCGATCGCCAATATCGCGGTAGAATTGCAAAGCTGCTTCGTAGCGACTTAAAGCTTCATCACTGCGTTTGAGAAATTGTAAAACGTCCCCAATCGCTTTTAAAGTGTTTGCCTCACCTAAGCGATCGCCTATATCGCGGTAGAATTGCAAAGCTGCTTCGTAGCGACTTAATGCTTCATCACGACGATCGAGAAATTGTAAAACGTCCCCAATCGCTTTTAAAGTGTTTGCCTCACCTAAGCGATCGCCTATATCGCGGTAGAATTCTAATGCCTGTTGATAACAATCCTCAGCTTGTGTGACATCATCTTTAAGTTCAAAATAGAGATTCCCCAATTTTTCCCAACTACTAGCCAAATCAGCCTTTAACTCAAACTTTTTTTGTAACGCAATAGCCTTTTTATATGCTTCGATGGCAAATTTGCGATCTGAGGAACTGCGATCGCGTTGTTGATAGGATAAAGCTAAACTGTCGTATAATGTTGCCAGTAAAGGTGCTTCTTTACCTTCAGCCTCAATTTGCTTAATGAGTCGTAATATTTCTTCCAAAGGTAAACCGCCGATTTCCTTTGGTACACTCTTCAATAAAGTATATTGTGATAGAGAAATATTCTCTGTTTTTATTGAAGCAGATTCCCGCGTAAACCAAAACACCCCACCGCGCCAACTCCAAAAATCTGGCGATCGTTGTGCTAAACTAACCAACATTGGTTCAGTTAACCACAAAACAATAGGGAAGAGAAACTCCCGCATTCCCTCCCTTGTCCACTGTAAGTAGCCAAAAAACCTATCTTGCTCCGATTTTGGGGTGTCTAGCTTCGCTGACAGCAGTTCATCCAATCCTAACACCGTAATCACAGCAGATTTATCTGGTTGCAAATTTCCCTTTGCGACCAACTGCGCCAATGCATAGCGTAAACTGGGATCTTGTGTGCGTACCCTTATCCGATAGGTAAGAAAATCCTGCTCTGTGAGTTCAGTTTCGTATTGATTAATTAGAATTTCCCGCAAATTGCGGTCATCGCAAACTGCAATCAGCAAATTGAGAATACCCTGACTAGCTTCCAAAGCTACAATTAACTTCTGATAATTCCGTTGATTTTCTGCTTTAACATCATCAATTGTTGACATTTAGGACTCACACAAAAACTCTCCCAAACCCTTATTTCTCTGCGTTCTCTGTGCCTCTGCGGTTCGTTTCTTCATCATTCTGCCTAAGTCCTAACATTAATTAACTGCTTGCGTTTGAGTATATCTACCACAAAAGAGACGCAAGAAGCGCTACGTCTCTAGGTTTTTTATGGGGATGTCTAGTAGTGTTTGGTTACGAGCGATCGAGTTAAATGCTTGAAATGGGTAATGCAAAGCGTTGTAGAATTGGTGAAAGTCTAAGGGTCGGCATCGCTGAATACCGTTGGTGTTAAGCCTCAAATCCTTGTAAATAAAGACGTAGCGCTTCTTGCGTCTCTACATTGGAACACTCTTACTATACCGATTATTTTTTTTGAAACAAAGCCTCAATACCGTCAACCACCAAATCATCAAAACAGTCGGTCTTGCTCTTAAAACAAGAAGGATATTTAACAATCATATCTAAACTAAATGGATCGACACTTTCCTTATATTTAAGAATCGATACCTGATTGGAGTACTTTTTCCAAAGTTCTCGATAAGCTTGGCATGACCACCCATTGAGATACCACAGGTGTTGTGTTTTAATCACACTTTTAATCATGTCTGCTGGAAATAACATTTGACAGTAAGGAATAGCAAGCTCTTGCCAGGAATGGAGTCCCCTGGGTGACATATACAAAGGATTAAAATACAAGTAGATGCGTCCTCCTTTTTTGACAACGCGTATAGCTTCCTTCAAAGCTTGCTCAGGATTGTCCATATGCTCAAAAGCATTGAAAGAAAAAACGCAGTCAAAACTATCATCTTCAAAAGTCAGATTGCTAGCATCCATCTGATAAAAATTGACATCGGCATTTTTGGCGACTTCGCTAAAATTATCTGAGTCAATGTCAATTCCAGTGGTATTGTGTCCTTTCAACTTGAGCGCATAACTTACCATGCCATGCTGACATCCTAGTTCCAGGATATTCAACGTATTTTTGTTTTGACTAAGCGAGCTTAAAACTTTATTGGCACTAGTATGATCTGGAGTTGTAAAAAGTGCTTCGCTATCTTGTTCATACTTTTCCGATGTGGTTTTAACTGGATATTGCTCTCTCAGACGCTCCAGTTCTTTAATGTCAAGCCATTCCGGTGTAGTTGGCGCATTTTTAAATGCAGATACTGCTTTGCTGCCAATAAGTTTTAGGAGTAACTTTTTTGTCCAAAATTTCAATTCTTTTAGCATGGTAACTAAGTTTGATACTACTTTTTTTTTGATTAACTGTACCTGTAATTACTTATAATATCCAGGCGATATGTATAATCATTTTTTCAAAGAGCGGAGTGAAAACATGTATTGAAATTTCAGTTTTGAGCAAATAAAACTGAGGGCAATCGGTGCATAAATACCAATCGCAGTTCCTAGTACAAAATGTATGACGGGGTCTCTAAAACCCAAGATTTTTTGCAGCGCGATGCGAAAAACAGATGCAGCAATAGTATGAGCAACAAAAATTTCTAAGGAAAATATTCCCCAGTTTTTCACAAAGAAGAGCAAATTGAATTTATCGAGTAAAACAGCCAAAGCAACTGTTGCAGCGATACCAAACATTGCAATCAGGGGAATTGCTATAACATTTTCAGTTAGTTGAAATTTAACTGCTAGCCCAACTGCTATATATCCACCTAAGGTTATTAATATCAAGGCATAACGGTTAATTTGACTCTTAATAGATAGCCAGGTGCCACTACCGAAAATCACCCCTAGGGCAAAGTAAACAGCATGACGACGAAACAAATACAATACACCCCAAGGACCAAAGTTGACGTTTAACCCATGCAAACAGTACAGCAAAACAGCAAAAATCAAGAATAATATTGGAGATAGTTTCAGCTTATGAAGTATTCCATAAACTATCAGGATCGCAAACAGAGTATAAAAAAACCAAAATTGCTGGTAGGGTTGATAGATAATCTGCCAAATGTCCGCAAGTGATATCTGGTTTGTAGTGGTATAACGTGATGCCAATGCTTGAATTGCCATCTGTATTAGCGACCACAGGAAATAGGGGTAAGCGATGACATAGAGCTTATCAAGCAGAAAATCTTTGAAAGGTTTGGATAGCGACTTTTGTACAAACAAACCTGAGATAAAAAAGAACAAAGGCATGTGAAAGCCATAAATCCAGCGATCGACAAAACCCACCAGGAAAGAAGGCTGCAAGGTTGAACTGTTAACTAAACCCCGAAGGACGTGTCCGACTACAACCAAAAATATCCCGATTCCCTTGGCATAATCGACCCAGTGGAGTCGATCCCGGATTAACGGAGAATCGAGCTTGACTTTTGGTGAAGACACTGAGTTTGCAAATGCTTCCTTCATAAACGTATTTATTAATGAAAGGCTCTAAAGTATTGCCTGAATTGGAAAACCAAACCCTAAGGAATTCCGAAGGATCAAAAAATGAAATGTTCTAAAGTATTGCCTGAATTGGAAGACCAAACCCTAAGGAATTCCGAAGGATCAAAAATAGAGCGAGTACTGCGATAAAAAAGGCAGTACTCTGAATATCCTGGATTATACAGGAAAGTTGTTCTCTTCCTAGCCCATAAAGGTTGACTATGTACAAAGGCATATCGCTGAGTGCAATCACGATAATTGCTCCCACTGTGCCGAAATGGTAAAATGCCAGAGGTAATCCCAGACCAATCATTACAAACCCAGCTAGATTACTTTGGGCTGAGTACAAGGGCTTCCCAATGGCTAATAGAGCAGGGCTTGTAGTGTAAAACAATACAGAAAACCAAATGCCGCAAGATAAAATCGGCATCATCCAGGTTGCCTGAGTATACCTTTTGTCATAAAGTACAGCGATGACTAAATCGCCAACACTCACTAGAACAGCTATTAAAATCGCAAACCCCATCAGTATTAACCGACGTTGGCGGACAATTTTGGCTCGCAGACTTGAGCGTGGCAAATCAAGCATGTTGGAAATTGTGGGAAAAATGACTCTATAGCTAAGATGTTTTATGACTTCTCGCGGTATGCTTGCCAAGGTATAAGCTATTGTATAAACGCCTAACAGCTGAAAGGATAGTAGTTTAGCAAGAATTAGGCGATCGGCTTGCTCATTCAAAAATGTCACAGATGTGGCGATAAACATCCATTTACCAAAGGACAGAATATCTTTAACTGCATCTTGATCCCAAGCGAAGCGATTGGTATATCCTGGTATTAACCAAAAACTGCCCACCGTTTTGTATATTGCTCCTAACACTACTCCAACACCTAGAGCCAGGATACTTGGACTACGCCAACACCAGATAATTAAGGTAAACAGCCCCAATACCTGCAATATCAGTTGAAACAAGGTGATCTTACCAAGTTCCATCCGGCGGTAGAGAGAGTGTATGCTAGTTGAACTGAATCCATCGAAAATTGTGGACAGTCCGACGATGGGAATTAACCAGAGCATCCGGTCGTCATTGTATAACTTTGCAGCTGGGAAGGTAATTAGTAGGCAAAACAACCAGAGTACACAGCCACGAATTACTTGTACTGTCCAGGCGGTATTTAGAAAAGCTGGCTCATCACCCCGTTTATTGTTGACAATACTTTGAGTAATGCCAAGGTCTGAGAATAGCTCAATGCCAATCCTCAGGGTGTTGACCACAGCCATCACACCAAAATACTCTGGTACTAGCAAGCGAGTCAGGATCAGGTTGCTGCCAAACCGGAGGACTTGACCAGTTCCGTAACCTGCAATTGTCCAGATTGCTCCACGAATGGCAAGCTTTTTCAGAGATGTCATAATTTATTTGCACGCTTTGGGTAAGCTAGTTGACGCTCGGTGTTAGTTAGTTTTTGAAGCTCACCTGTAGTTGATAGTTAGATTGCACATCCTTATTCTCTTGGCTGTATTGGAACAGATTTGCTAATTTACTTGCTTCTTGTGCAACATTGTGGTTTGCTTTCACAGATGCAGTTCCGGCTTTACCCATTTGCTCAAGTTTCTCTGTTGGGAGTTGCAGAACCTCACGCATCACTTCTGTCAAAGCTTCCACCGAACCTGATGGTACGAGCCACCCGTTTACTCCAGGCTTGACCAGTTCAGGAATTCCAGCAATATAGGTGCTAATTACTGGACGCTCCAACGCCAAGGCTTCCATGATGACTACAGGTAGCCCCTCGGCAAAACTAGGCAGAATCAAAGCACGAGAATTCATAATATATTTTTGAACATCAGCACCACTAGCCCAACCAGTAATTTTTACTTGCTGTTGAAGACCGTAGTCTTTGATTAAAGTTTCGATTTCCGGTTTCAAAGGACCGTCACCTACTAAAGTCAAATTACACTGCAAACCAATATCTGCTAATTGTCTGACTGCTTGAAGCAGCAGCATTTGCCCTTTTTCTTCACAAAGCCGACCAACGCACACCAAGTTTGGCTCGGATGATATGGCTGTTGTGCATGAGTTGAAAAAATCATTGTCTACACCACAACGAATCACATGGATCTTTTTCCACTGTTGGTGGTTACACCATCGATAAAGCTGGCTTCTAGTAAAGGAACTGACGGTGACAACAAACGCGGCTCGATTTATCTTTTCGGTCAAAGCTAAAGCTTCGGGTTTATCAAACTCGTATGGACCATGAACCGTAAAGCTGTAGGGTGGTCCGCCTAGAGCGTGACACAACATCGCTACAGTGGTTGGATTGGTTCCAAAGTGAGCGTGAAGGTGAGTTACCTGTGAGTTACGAAACCAATTCAGCAGCACGCAAGCTTCAGCTAAGTAAATGATATGGTAAAGAACGCCCCGATCTGAAGCCGAACCAATCCGCAGAGCTAACCATAGACTTTTCAGCCAGGGAATTGGTCTGGCGTAAGCAACGCTCAATAAGTTAAACAGCAAACCTAAAATACCTACACCCAAAACTACCTGAGTCTTCTCAAATTCCTGTTTGTCCTCTGGGTCAATTAGTAGTTCAGATTCGCACTCTCGGATCGAGAAGCGTGCTACCAAAAGACCGGAAGCCTCAAGTGCAGCTATTTCACGTCGGATAAAACTGTGGCTTACCTTTGGGTATTTATTGACTAGATACGCAATTTTCATCTTGACCTCAGATGCACGCCAAATGTCTCACATTCAGTAAGGCGCTTTGCTTTTTATTTACTCTTCCAAGAAGTCTCTCACCCATTTTTGAAGCTTTTCAGCCTGAGAGTAATTTCAATTTCTCTGATTTACTGGGTGTTTCCGAAGTTATCTTTACCTATATTTATCAAACTCAACATAATATTTTTACAAATAAAAATCAATTTATTTGTGTGAAGTTAATCTTTAGATGTGCTGGTAGTTTTTTAAAGTTACTGTAAACCGCCGCGTAAACAGTGCTGAATTACTGACAAAATCCGGAAATAATAAACCGTCAGAATAACAGGATACACTTGCCTCAACCCGCACATTGCGGCTGTTTTTACTCTCTATCTAAAGGTATAAATAACCCTAAAAATAGGGTATACGGCTTCATTTCCTGCGACAAAGGTTGCAGCCGTCTTGAAAACATTTATACAAAGATAGATTGGTAATTAATATGAGGTTGCACTTTTGTATTCAACTAAAGTACGCTGTCGTTTGAGCAAGCGGGAGATGTGAAACTGAATTTGACCCTGTACTTGTGGGAATTTGCCTAAGATACAAAACAAAGAGTAGAGAAGTGCATCCTCTGACTTAAATCCTCGTTGTAAAGTATTTTTATATACTTTAGAAATTAACAAGGCATAAGCGGTTAACACTAACAGTATGCTCAGACCGAAAGTTAAGGGTGTAGTTGCGATCGCCAGTAGCGGCAAAAGCAAACCCCAAAACCAAATACTTCGGCTTTCTTTGACCGAATGCTGTTCAGGACTGCGACCGTGTAGCCAAGACCCCTCAGCATAAGCATGACCTCCGCGCAGCGATCGCTTCCACCACTGACCAAAACGGGTGATTTGAGCATCGTGCAATGTCATCTCCGCATTTATACGTAAAATTTTCCCTCCACCTTGACGCAGCCGCACACACAACTCTGGCTCTTCACCGGCAATCAGGGTAGGATTGAACCCAGAAGCCTGTTTGAGTGCCGAAACACGCATGATTGCATCGCCACCACAAGCTTTAGCTTCACCAACGGGAGTATCCCACTCGATATCGCACAGACGATTATAAATCGAGTTAGCAGGAAATTCTTCTCGCCGCCGACCGCATACCACTACAACGTCAGACTGGGAAATTAATTCACACACTGCACGTTTCAACCATCCCTCTACTAAGAGACAGTCTCCATCCACAAACTGGACAAATTCGATATTTGGTTCTACTTGTAATAGATATTCAAAGCCTGCGTTTCTGGCACGAGCAGCAGTAAAGGGAATAGATAAATCCAACTCCACTACATGGACACCTAGAGAGCGAGCAAGCGCCACACTACCATCTGTTGAGCCAGAATCTACGTAAACAATTGTTATCCCTTCCCCTACCACTGATAGCAGACAGTTGTGGAGACGATTTCCTTCATTCCGTCCGATGACAACGACTCCAATTTGTTGCACCTTTAACCTCCTACTAGCGTCTATGTTTTGTTTAACTTTTAGTAACGTTCAACCAGCTATGCTTTGGCTTAAGTTCTTTCACTTTCCCAAGGAGAAATGACTAAACATAATCCCAAATCGTTGTAGAACCAGTCCCTTCATTAGATTCGCCTTCTTTGGTTAACAGAGAGAGCAACTGTTATGTACAAAACCCAATACACGTTAGCTAAACGCAGGAAGTAACTCTCCATCACGTTATTCAATGCTAGGAAAACGAGAACAGCTAAAGGCCAAACATCCTCTGAATTTTTTGCCGCGTAAGCTTGTTTAAGTGCCCGAACATAAGCGATGGTAAAACTAACTAAAAAAAGCGATAAACCTATAATGCCAACATCAAGCGCTAAATCAATGAAGCCATCGTGAGCATGAGGTGGGATAAAATTTTCCGATACTGCTTGACCTGCTTCGATTGCATATTTACTTCCCTTTGCCCAATAGGCACCACGTCCAAAACCTAGCCAAGGACTTTCCTGAAGTCTAGTTAGTACAGAACCCCATATCTGTGTCCTTCCAGTTAAAGTGGGATCTTTTCCCAAACCAGTTAACAGAGACACCCATTGAACTAAAAGTACTGTAGAAATACATCCAAAAATAAGAATTCCAATATCTAAAAAAATTACGCTGATTTTTCCTCTCCACTGAAATTTCCGATATAACAGCAGGATTAATATCATCAGAAAAGATAAAACAAGAGAAGTTTTTGAAGTTGAAAGCAGCATCATCAGCAGCGAAAGAGCAAAACCTGCCCACTTATATAAACGTCCTCTGAAGTTTTTGACTGGCAGCAAAAAAAATGCTAATGAGCTTAAAACCATCATGCTGCCAAAGGTATTCTTATAGTCGTAAATTCCTTTCCACGATCCTGGATGATCTGACCCATGCTTGCCAATACTAGGTAGCCCAACGGCAAAAAATATACTTAGCGAAATGCCGATAGTGAAGGTCCACGCAACTAGTTTAACCTGCTCTTTCACGCTAAATCGCATCGCAAAATATAAGGCAAACGCGGTCATTTGCCAAACTTCTCGCATATATTCAGCCGTGAACTCTGGAAACAATGACCAAATAGATGATGCCAAGATTATTGGTGTCAATATCCAGATAAATATATCTTTCCTGGCTGTGATTAGAGACTTTTTCCACTCAAGGCAAATTATCAGGCTGGCAGTTGCCCAAATAAAATATCTAACTCCTGTTATGATGATTCCTGGAATTATTCCAGGAGTAAGTGTGATTGGGCTTGAGCCTACACCGAAGCCTCCTGTGAAGAAAGTTAAGCCTAAAATGACGAATGCTTTCTCGGCAAATTCTAGATGTTTACGCACAATAAGATTGCTTTGTGATAGAAAAAATGAAAGACAATGAAGTTATTTAATTTTTATGTCTTCCCATTGATATACTCAGAGTAGTCCAGAAATTAGATAAGCTATTTGGCTCTCCTGTAATTTGCAAATATCCGATCATTTGAGCAATAGTTATTCTATACATTTTAGATGGAGGATTTGTAATGTTGTATCCGCGTTTAGCTTTCTTAATCATTCCCTATACACGTCTTGAGCTTCCAGGTTGGAATTATCTTTTTGAACTTTCTAAAGTTGGTGGTATCCCAAACTATTCGCTTTGGAAGACAGCACCCACAAAGACAATTCGAGGTAAGTGGCATGGCTACTTGATGAAGTTAGATCTTTCGGACTGGTCTGAACGCTATACATACTTTTTAGGACGATACCATGAATTGGGGTTACAGCTATTAATGGACCAAGTATTGTCAGCAGGCGACTGCTTCGTTGATATTGGTGCAAACATGGGGTTGCTTACTTTACACAGTGCTATGCTAGTCACGAATTCTGGCTGTGTTCATAGTTTTGAACCTAACCCAAAATGTTGTAAGAGAATTAGAGAACTTTTGGAGATAAACGAGATCAAACACGTTCAATTACATGAAGTTGGGTTATCTGATCGAGCAGAAACTCTAACACTAAGTGTGATTGCGGATCACACTGGGATGGGTACTCTTGCTTCTCCTCAAGATAAGTATAAAGAACTGATTTCAGACACATTTGAGATTCCCGTTTTGATTGGCGATGATGTCCTGATGCAAAACTCAATACCAGTAAAACTAATGAAGATTGATGTTGAGGGATTCGAGCTTCGCGTTTTACGTGGACTTCAAAGAACACTCGAAACTTGGTTTCCCATTGTAGTAACAGAGGTTATAGAGGAGTGGTTGGGTAGAGCCGGCACAAGCCGCACAGAACTTTGCCAGTTCATGAAGCAATTTGGGTATTCGCCTTACGGGCTGACAACGCAAAGACGCCTCTTCCGTCATCATTTAACCCTTGTGCCAATTGACGATGCTGAGAATGCTAACTTTACAGATTTTCTTTGGCTCCACCCCAATAGCCAAGGATTTGAAGCCCTGAAGCCCTTTATTACTAGCCATAACTAGGGAATAGAGAAAAATGCCATATCATCAATTCAGATGTAAGTTTTAGGTTAGTCGAGAAGCCCCGTGATTGATTCACGGGGTTAGTAAATATTCCTTGATTTATATGAAGCAAATTCGTCACGTTTTTCATCTCAACCTCCCAAGAGACCACGTTAAGTTCTTCACCTGTTGTTTTTCCTGAATTGTTAGAAGGATAGATTTAAGGGTAGCCCCCCAACTCTTTGTCGGATCGTAAAACTGTTCTTGCGCTATCAGGCAAGCCTGTCTCTTTTGTTGATAAAGTTGCCGATCGCTACATAACTCTAACAACGCATCACCGTAAGCCTTAACATCATTAACAGGAACCTCCATTGCCGCGTCCCGCACGTAAGATAAAGCTGGACAAACTGCTGAGGTAACAACCGGACGCCCTGACAAAATACTTTCGCACACAACCCGATTGAAACCCTCAATAAACTCTGTCCTGGTAGGTACGATAACAACGTGCGATCGACTAAACATTTCTCGCATTTGCGGCTTTGTGCAGTACCCATGACAGATAAACGAGCGATCAACGCCGCTCAGATGAGCCGCAATACGTAAAGATTCTAGTGCCAAGCCTTCGCCACAAATGTCGAAAATTATATCTTGTCTACCCTCACTAGCAAAGCGTTTGGCAATTTCTAGCAGGTCAAACACGCCTTTGTCTTGCTCAATCCTACCTGCAAATAGAACCCGGAAGGGCGTAGACGCGGAGCGGCTTGTCGTCAGACATCGCTCAACTGATGGTTCAGATATGTTTGCAAAGTCTGCACGTCGATAGCTAGAAAAGAATTCAAAAATCGGTTGATGTTTACCCCCGGTTAGTTGGGAAATTTGTTCAGCTATGTCCTGGGATGCTACTAATATCCCCTGACAATCAGAAGCAAACAAATGACGGCTAAGTGACAAATTGAGTTTATCTACTAAACGTGGAGACAGGTACTTGCACCACAGCATACAATGCAGCGTTGGAATAACCACAACTCCTAGCCAGGAAAATAAATACAAAACAAACCAATGTGTTGTGCCGTCATTTATCACCGCAACATTAGCTCGAAAGCGAATGGCAGAGGCAAGTAACTGCAATCCACAGTAAATTTGTCTGAAGTGATAAAAAATTCCTGATGCGTTAGGTAATGGAACCCGACGGTGTTCAACAATAAAGCGATCGCCTTGCACAAATTGCTTTTTGTTAGACTGTGCGATCGCGTAACCCTTTGCATTTAAAGTTCTGCAAACTTCATAAAACTGACTTGAGAAGGTAACTGATACCTGTGAGGGATCATCCCCACCATTAATCCAATAATTGTAAGCTTCAATAACATCTTCTGGACCAGATGCATAAAGAATCCGAAGGGGTTTAGCCATGTTGTTATTTGGGGTTTTCAATGACACAACGTTCTTGACTGTGCGATCGCACTTAAATACTTTATAGTTCTCGAAGATCAAAAGCTTATATTTGTTGATCATATTAGCTTTTTTGCATCAATTGTTACAATGTCCAACTTCGCTTTCATTCTTCGGTGATAGTCTTAATGTCCTGATCGCTCCTTAAGAACCTGGTCAACAAAAACTCCGTATAGTATGTATTCGAATATATACCATGAACTGCACACCATTTCAATCCACTCTTTTCCAGAAATACTCTCAATATGCTGATACAACTTGAAAAGATTGCCCAACTTCGCTTTCATTCTTCAGTGATAGTCTTAAATTTGCAGGTTCATCTTCACCAGATTCTGATATTGCTGAGGAGATATACCAGCTTTAGCCGATATCATTACAGCTTTATCATTAGGAAGAAGTTCGGCAAAAAATTTTTCTAACTGATCGTCTGACATTGTTTGGGTAGACCAGTATTCATGGCAAATCCTCTGTGAATCATAAAAATGTCCCGATCGCTCCTTAAGAACCTGGTCAACAAAAACTCCGTATAGTATGTATTCGGATAGATACCATGAACTGCACACCGTTTCAATCCACTCTTTTCCAGAAATACTCTCAATATGCTGATACAACTTGAAAAGATTGTCACGCTTCCAAGTAATAATATTGCCAATGTACCCTGGAGTAGGTAAATTTATTGGAGGTAGACCGAGTAAACTACTAGCAGTTTGAAGACACTTGCCATATATTGGCTTTTCTGCAATGAATTGTGTAGTGCATTGGTCTGCTACGCAAAAAAGCCGGACTTGATCTTCGCGGACGAAGCTTTCAACGTTGAAAGGGCGTATAAATGTAACGTCCGAATCAACGAATGCAAAAACGGCTTTATCAACGTGTTGAGCAAATGCCAGTTTAACAATTTGCTGAAGTAGCCAGTTGCGAATAAAAACAGTTTTTAGGCTCAACCAACCATTTTTGACAAATGGTAGACGTTGAATCCACCAAGGTAGTACTGATTCAACAGTAATAATCTCTGTATTCGGTCCTTGTAGCTGACGAAAAAGTGTCAAATCTCGTGCATCTACGATGATGTAATGGGTAACAGAAGGTGAGAGAAACTTTTGTATACTCCAGGATAATAGCCGACATCTTTCAAAGTCTGGGGCGTAGCTAGGAGTAATAATAGCAAAATCTAATTTATTCATTTCCCGATGGTGAACAAAGTTCAAAATTATCGTCTTTCACAGTTAGGAAAAGCCCTGTTAATCTATGGGTAATATTAAGATGTCTAGGATTGAAGAGCGGATTCTTGTTGAAGAATGCGGCGTTTTTGATTAGCTCCTGTGATTTTTAAAGCCATAGCCTCAATTTGGCGGTAAAGCGATCGCGGTAGCAGCCAGAGCAAATACGCAGCACCTAAAGTCATCAGTGTACGGCGTGGCTCTTCTAGTAAAATCAGCCAGTAGGTAAATAAAGCTTGGTGCATGAGTTGCACAGCTGTTGAACCCGATTGCAAAGTTACCGCTCTTCTGGCTAAATGTCGCAGTTGGTAAGCCATAGCTATGTTGTCCAACTCAACCATCACTGTTGGAGAGTAGGAACAGGCTTTTTCTAGCATCCTTTCCCAGGAATTTAACTTTTTAACCAGTTGGGCTGAATATCCCTGTGAATTTACCCGATAAAGCGTCAGAGGCTCAGGAACACCCTCAATTTTCCATTTCGTTCTAATCGCTATACGCAGCCAACATTCGACATCTTCTGACGGGTGTAATTGGCGATCGTCGTCAAAATAAAAGTCCTCTACAACACCATAAAGATTGTCTTTAAATCTAATATCTTCAAAAACTTCTCGTCGAATTACTGCCACCGATCCATTGCCAATGGGAGTGCGGCAAAGTAAATCAAGCAGAGTAATTCCCTGAAGCTTAGAAATCTGATATATACCTAAAGGGTTTCCTGCCTCATCAATAAAAGCAGAGCGACAAAAGCTAACTCCTACTGATGGTGAATTATCTAGATGCTCAACGTGTTTTGCTAGCTTTTCTTTTAACCACAAGTCATCTGCATCTAAAAAAGCCAAATATTCTCCTTCAGCATGGCGAATGCCAGTGTTTCGAGCGGCAGCAACTCCCCGATTATCCTGACGAATAATTCTAATTCTGGGGTCTGTAAATTGCTGGCAAATTTCTATACTTCTATCAGGAGAGCCGTCATCAATGAGCAGAAGTTCAAAATTTGTATAAGTCTGTTCCAGAACTGATTGCACTGTCGCCGCTATATATTTATCGACTTTATAAACTGGAATAATTACAGATACTTTTTTCATGTTAAAAACCTCATTCGGTGTGAAATCTAGGCAAAACAAAAGCACGCATACCGTTGCAAGTTACCTTGATAGGTAAGGGCAAGTTTTTCAAAGATATTTAGTATTCTGAAATATGTCGGTTAAACCCGCTTCTACCAGCTTATAAACAAAGCCTGTTATTAAATTGACTGATGCCTTCACCAACTTCAGTACTTTTCATTTGATGAAGCAGCTGCTAGCATTCAGCAACACTCTTAGAGTTTACCGAGTTAACCTCACCAGAGCCAGAGTGAGCAAACTTTGAAGAATTGATGATTTTTGCAGGTATGCCAACTGCTGTTGCTCCCGCTGGAACATCGTAGAGAACTACGGCATTAGCACCAATATTTGCGTCATCTCCAATAGTGACATCGCCAAAAATTTTCGCTCCAGCACCAACATTGACACGTTTACCCAACTTTGGTGCATCAGAGAGACGATCTAAATAACGGTTTCCTAAAGTAACGCCTTGGCGAATAATACTGTCATCACCGATCGCACAATTTGCATGAATGACAATTGCTCCTTGGTGTTCAATAATCACCCGACGACCAAGTTGGACAGTGTAAGGTAATTCAATTCCATAAGTGTTGCGAATTTTCCGAAACAACATTCGATATAAGATACTGAAGGGTGCGCGAAGTAGTTTCGGTTGAATTTTCAGCCTCCAGACTCCAAAACGCTGAACAGCTACAGATCGGAATCCTGGCTTAGTCCAATCTCGTCCGTGAGCAATCCAGTCTTCTTGAATTTGCTGCCAAAGACTTAAAGTAAAAAGTCCCGCGTCGCTTGTGTTTGCTCTCAACTCCTGTGATGCACTCATCTTATAACTCCTATTTCAGTTTTTTCTTAGCTATCCAACTTAAAGGTATAAAGTTAAGGAAAGGGAGTTCTTCTTTTTTGACATTTACTAACTGTTATCTGCCCTCTAATATCGAGTGAGTGGATATTTAGGGTAATGAGGCAGTATCTACTCTCTCAGCATTTTGTTCAGACCGGGAATTGTTGTAGTAAAAGTAGTTATCAGGCTCATGCTTCACATTAACCGCGTTGGCAACGATTCCTAAAATATTAGCTTCAGAACGTGCTAGTAAGGACTTCGCAGCGGTAGCAGTAGTTGAATCTACAACACCAGGTCTCACTACAATTAAGACTCCATCCACCATGTTGCCTAAAACTGCTGACTCAGCGCTACCAACTAAAGGAGAAGTGTCAAAAATAACGTAATCGTAAGTTTGAGACAACATGTATATGAAATTTGTCATGCGTTCTGAGTCAATCAATGCTAAGGGATTAGGAGGCATGACCCCAGCAGTGAGGACAGATAAATTACTGGTGATATTTTGTATGGATCGGGAAAATTCATTCTCACCAACCATGACGTTACTTAAACCTACTGAGTTTATGAGACCCCAAAGATGATGTTGAGATGGCTGACGCATATCTGCATCAACTAGCAAAACTCGTCGTCCAGCCAGAGCCATTACCGCAGCTAAATTCGCAGCAACTTCTGATTTCCCCTCCCCAGACATAGAACTCGTCACCACAATTGTGCTAACTTTTCTATCTAAGCTAATAAACTTTAGATTTGCCTGAAGCATTTGGTATGCTTCATGAATTACAGTACGCGGAGTAGTTGCAACAATAACTCGCGGCGAGACTTGTTGTAAGTTAGTATCCAAAGGAGCAGATGTATTGTTATTTGTTTCAAATTGAGGAATTAGCCCTAGCAAGGTATAGCCAAAAAGTGCCTCTGCTTCTTTAGCGGTCTTCAATCTTCTATCGATTAAGTCAACAAAAAAGGCAGATGCCACACCAAATAGTACACCCGCAAATCCACCACCTAATGATATTCCCAGCTTCTTTTTGGTTGCTCCTGGACTGATACCAACCAGGGCAGATTGGATGATACGGGCATTTCCAACAGTTTGATTTTCTGCTATTTTGATTTCCTGTTGTCGAGTCACAAGGTTCTCGTAGCTTTTTTGTGCGATTGATAACCTTCGCTCTAATTCTCCTTGCTGTTTCTCTAAATTTGGCACAACATCAGTTCTGCGCTTATAAGACACTAAGACCCCAGACAAAGCTTCTACTTTTTTTTCTAAACCCAAGCGTTGTGACTGTAATCTCACAAACTCTGATGTCAGGTTTTGCTTGATCTGCCCCATCTGCAATTGACCAGGAGAAATCGGTGCTTGATATCCTAAAGATTGGGCTATTCGCTGCTGCAATAAAGAATTTAATGTTGCTTCTTGATTCTTGAGAGTAACGATAAATGGATGTGACTCTGTGTAGCGTGCTTGTTGAGATGCTAGCTGAGTTTGCACCTTTTGCAGTTCACCTAAGAGTTCCTGCACACCAGGTACTTGACTTAAAGAAGTAATATTTACAGCCTGATCTACAGGTAGATTCATTTGACGACGTATTTCTACGAACTGAGCACTTGTATCGGCGAGTTGAGACTGAGCTTCGGCTAATTGTTTTTCTATCTCACCCATAGTTTTAAGTGAGTTACTTGTCTCTTCTTTAAGCTCGATAATCTGATTTTTTAGCTTAAACTGACGCAGGTCTTCTGCTGCTTGATCTAATTGTGTTTTAGCTCGTGGCAATTGTTTTTCAATAAATCCACCTGCGGATACAGCTTCAGAACGATTAGTCATTTGATTATTGGCAATGAAGGATTTCATTGCTTGATTGACTACTGCTGTCGCAAGCTGAGGATCTTCAGATACGTAAGAAACTTTAAGTACATCAGTGCCTAAAATTGAGTCACCCTTGATTGCTAGTAACTCTGGATTGAGAAGATTACCCTTTTTATCTTTCGGCTTGAGAGTATTTATTACCTCTTGTTTGATGGGCAAAGACTGCAAAACTAGAGCTTGGGTGTCTAGAGGATTAGCTTGAGCCTTTACGGTTTCAAGATCCCCTATTTTTTCTCCTACTCCGGTCAAAGATGAGGTTCGATTTGATTGGAAAAGAAGCTGTCCATTTGCCTCGTAGGCAGGTCGTTGCATCAACAAACTAATCCCAGCTAAGGAGGCACACGCTGCGAATACTCCTGAAACTACCAGCCAGCGACGTTTAAGAACTAGCAAATATTTTTGAACATCTATCTCTTCAGGATAGTTCCTATTCTCCATACAATTTATTTAATGCTAAATGAATGCTTTGGGCTATGAATGAAATTAGGATACGAATACTTTGAGAAAAGACTTGGTTCTATCAAAGTACTGATAAAAGTTTTTACATTTTTCTAATACTCTTGATGAAACTTGCTAGGTAGCTATTTTTCTGCTGCTTTGTGGTTGACCAAGGATTTTCATAAAGCTGAAATCGTTGTTTGACAATTAACCATATAAATGGGATGGCATCCAACAGATATCTCTTCCAGAGTCGCTGAGGTTCGCTTAAAAGCCGATAAAGCCACTCTAGACCTACTTCACTCATCCAATGAGGCGATCGCTTGATATTTCCTGCTTCAAAACTGATAGTTGCACCAATCGCCAAATATATTTTGATATTCTTCAATTGCTTTCTATATTTAGCAATCCACATTTCTTGCTTGGGTGCACCTACTCCAATTGCTAAAACTGTAGCATCTGAACAGTTAATGAGATTAACTATTTCTTGACACTCCTGTTCATTTTTCTCAAATCCAAAGGATGGCGAGTGCGCCGCTACTATAATATCTCGACCAACCTTTGAATTAATCTTTTCTTGAGCTATCTTAACTACATTTGTTTCAGCTCCCAGCAAAAAAATTTTTATTTTATCATCATGCTGGTAATAATTGTAAAACGCTGGAAACAAATCTGAACCCGAAATTTTCTCCTGGATTGGTGTTTTCAAAAAACTCGATATATACATCAAAACTTTACTATCGCAAACTCTATAATCTGCCTCTTGGTAAACAAGATAAAAGTCTTGATTTTTCTGCAATTTCATCACGTGATCCACGTTAGGAGTAAAAACAACACCACCGATTCGCAGATTTTCTAGCAATTCTACCATTGTGATGTTGTTGATGGTCACATTGAGTAAGTTAACTTGTCTCATCACCATCGTTAAAACAACTGAGACTACCGGACAAAACTGTTTGTAATGAGTAGCATATGCGAGTTCTTTTAACTAAAAAAACTAAAAAAAAACATAATGCACCTATAATGGCAAAATACAATTTCCCGCGATTGCAATTTCAACTACTGAAAAAATCTATCTCACCGAAAGTATTCTCAATGAGAACTTTGTCGGTTATTTACTGTGGATATACACATTTTTTCTCGCCCGAAGTAAATATAACTTTATTCCTTCTAATTTCAAAGAGATAATATAAAGTTAAGATGTAGAGAAAAAAATATTTGTTAAAGGAAGTGTAAAGCTTGGCTGAAAAGCCCGGATTTCAAGAAAAAAAATGGAAGTCAGATAGGTTGATCGAATCAAGCAAATGTCAACCTAGGTATGGGTTTCGACATTTAACCATTAGAGCTATTTAAGGAAAAATGTATGCAGGATTTACGTATCCGTAAATCCCCCATACACTTGACAAAAGCAAAAATGTAGTGGAATAAAATTGAATTTTCAGCCAAAAAAACATCTA
Organism: Nostocales cyanobacterium PMM_0081; assembly: GCA_949127805.1. GTDB lineage: Bacteria > Cyanobacteriota > Cyanobacteriia > Cyanobacteriales > Nostocaceae > Hassallia. The sequence continues at coordinate 4,748 of CASBQC010000134.1, read as the reverse complement.
ACTTAGGGTGGAATTTACTGGGTAATGGGAAAAATCTTAAGAGCGATCGCTTTTAAACCACTCAACAATTCCTTGAGCGATCGCCCTCGCTTCCTTCTTTTGTTCTTCCGGATTTACAAGCAATTCAAATTCATCGGGATTACTCATAAAACCCAATTCCAACAACACTGACGGTGTACTTGCTGGACGTGTCAATGCCAAGTTATCCCAAAATACACCATAAGCAGGACGCTTTAATTTCTTAACTACATAATTATGTAAAAATACAGCTAAACTGTGAGCTTGGGGATGATACCAAAAAGCAGCAAAACCCTTAATTTTCTCTGCATCACCATCATCAGGTAAGGAATTGTGATGAATGGAAATAGAAATTGCTGGTTCTTCCTTATCAATGATGGTTTGGCGATCGCTTAAAGAAACTTCCTTATCATTCTCCCGCGTCATCACCACCGTTGCCCCTCGTTTTACCAACTCATCTTTCAGCAACTTCGACACAACCAAATTTAAATCTTTTTCTAAATATCCAGTTGGACCACTTGCCCCAGATTCTTTACCGCCGTGTCCCGGATCGAGTAAAATCTTAATACCAGATAACGGCTTTTGTCTTTTATTTGTTACTTCTGGCGGCTGACGCAAAGACAAAACTAAACTTGTTCCGTCGTATCTCAGCTTGTATCCCCACTGTTGATTTCTTTTGAGGTTAAATGTGTATTGCACGCCGGATTGAGGCAACTGCTGCCAATCTAGGCGAGAAATTAAAGCGTTATCAACACTGCGAATAATGTCTGTTTGCGCCGTGGTATTGTGAAGCGTGAGGGTGAAAGTGCGATCGCCTTGTTGTACACTAACAGGCACAGGAACTTGCAACGGAAAAACTATTTCTGTCGCATTCGCAAGTTGACGATATCCCACACTGCGAATAATTGTCTTTGGTGGAACTGCACCTAATAAAATCCGAGTTTCCTTACTATTAATCCAAGCACCATAATCTAAGCGCAACCATTCACCTTCTTTCCCTGTGATTGTGGCGCGTGTTCCCTTAGGTAAAGGTGTTAATCTAGAATAATCTGTATTCGGACCAGTACGAGCAACTCCAGCATCTACCGTCACCTCAGCAACTTGTAATTGTGCGGGTGAGAGAATTTGAATTTTTCCTTCCCCAGGTTGAGCGATCGTTTTACCATTCAGCGTGAGTTGAAATTGAGGTTGTCCTAAATCGGCAGCACCATTTATAGTAGTGCAAGCCTCGTACTTAGCGACGTTAGATTGGGTAATTGGCTGATTATTTCCGGTTAGTGCGGCTAAATTGCTTGGTAGTTGCGCTTGTTGTGGTTGAGGTAAAAGGGGAATAGTTTGATTCGCCACCTTGACAGATACTGTAGCGTTAGAAGGTGCGATCGCGCTAAAACAAATAAGTTCCCCCGCTAGTTTAGCAATATCTGCTGCTGGAGTGAGAGAATTTTTGGCAAAAGCTAACCCTTTTGGTATCTCAGGTAAGGAAGATATCCTTGTCACCTTAATTTGACGCTCTTGATTTTGATAGCGGACGCTAAAGAGATTCTCTCCTAACTGTAAGGGTAAACTTGGAGCAAAATGCCCAGCTTTGCTCCGAGTTATTGGCTTTCCATTGATGACAACTTCTCCATTTGGAGGTGCTGTACCCAGAAAGAAAATTTTTTCTTCACTGGTTTGGTAGTTTGCTTCGGGAAAAACTATATTGAGAGATTGCTTTTGAGCCAAAGTTGGGGAGGATATGACTATAGAGCTTAATAATACCAATCCGAAAAGACTTTTCACAGCCAAATTAAAGAAAATTGCATAACACAATTACTGTGGCACAATGACGGCATGTATTTTTAGAAGTTGATAGAAATTGTATATGACTAAGTTTGTTTTTGTTACTGGGGGTGTAGTTTCCAGTATTGGTAAGGGAATTGTCGCAGCTAGTCTGGGACGATTGCTCAAATCGCGCAATTATTCAGTGTCAATTCTCAAGTTAGATCCTTATATTAACGTCGATCCCGGTACAATGAGTCCTTTTCAGCATGGGGAGGTGTTTGTTACCCAAGATGGTGCTGAGACGGATTTAGATTTAGGACATTACGAACGCTTTACTGATACATTAATGTCGCGTCTTAACAGTGTTACCACTGGTTCAATTTACCAAGCTGTAATTAATAAAGAGCGGCGTGGGGATTATAATGGCGGCACGGTGCAGGTAATTCCTCATATTACTAACGAAATTAAAGAGCGGATTATGAGGGTTGCTCGTGATACTACTCCTGATGTGGTAATTACGGAAATTGGTGGAACGGTGGGTGATATTGAATCATTGCCGTTTTTAGAAGCAATTCGTCAGTTTCGCAAAGAAGTAGGACGGCAAAATGTATTGTACATGCACGTTACGTTGATCCCGTGGATTGCTTCAGCGGGTGAGATGAAAACGAAGCCAACACAGCATTCGGTGAAAGAATTGCGTTCTATTGGCATTCAACCGGATATTTTAGTATGTCGGTGCGATCGCCCTTTACCAAACGGGTTAAAACAAAAGTTATCAGAATTTTGTGATGTACCATCCGAATGCGTCATCACCGCTCAAGATGCCAAGAGTATTTATGAAGTACCGCTAATTGTAGAACAAGAAGGGCTGGCAGAGCAAGTACTTGATTTGCTGCAAATGGAACAACGCACTCCCGATTTGGTGGAGTGGCAAACTATGGTGGAAAGGTTGTATAGTCCTAAATATCAAGTTGAAATTGCCATAGTTGGCAAGTATGTTCGGTTAAGTGATGCTTATTTGTCGGTTGTGGAAGCATTGAGACATGGAGCGATCGCCACAAATGGAGAATTAGTTTTACGCTGGGTAAATTCTGAGATGCTAGAAGTTGAAGATGTAGAAAAGCATCTTGAGGGTGTCGATGGAATAATTGTACCCGGAGGTTTTGGTAGTAGAGGCATAGATGGTAAGATTGCTGCGATTAATTATGCACGGGAGAGGCACATTCCTTTCTTAGGTTTGTGTTTGGGAATGCAATGTTCTGTAATTGAATGGGCGAGAAATCTTGCGGGATTTACAGATGCTAATAGTGCCGAATTTAACCCAAATACTACCAATCCAGTAATTAACCTTTTGCCAGAACAGCAGGATGTGGTTGATTTAGGCGGTACAATGCGTTTAGGTTTGTATACTTGCCGCGTTCTACCGAATACAATGGCTTTTGAGCTATATCAACAAGATGTAGTTTACGAACGTCATCGCCATCGCTACGAGTTTAACAACGCTTATCGCCAGTTATTTTTAGAATCAGGCTATGTAATAAGTGGCACATCTCTTGATGGACGCTTAGTAGAAATGATTGAATTACCGCACCATCCCTTTTTTATAGCTTGCCAATTTCATCCTGAATTTGTTTCGCGTCCGAGCGCACCTCATCCTTTGTTTGCAGGATTTATGCAAGCTGCGATCGCACGTTCTCATCCTAGCTCTAATTTTGCAGCACCATTAGAAGTATTTTAAATGCGCTGAAACCTGCAAAAACCTCACCCTGTCCGTTCCGGACATCCCTCTACGCAGTGCAAGGAGAGGGAAAGATTTAGCTGTAGGCTAAAGCAAGGGTGAGGTTTGGATTTTGGGCTTTTACAGTCAATATGCGTTACCCAAAACCCTTGTAGAGACGTAGCATTGCTACGTCTCTAGTTTTGAGGATTTATCGCGTCTGTACAAAGGGTTTCGGGTAACGCATAATTAATTTCCACACTCTCAACTGTAACCCGCAGTCCCGCCCTGAACTAAAGTTCGGGCTAATAGCTTAAGTCCACTAAAGTGGACTAGTAAAGGATTTTAGTCCACTTTAGTGGAGTTTGGCTATGAGCCAGGGAATTTATTCCTTGGCGGTTGTTGGCACAGATGCAAGATTTGGGCTTCGAGAAAGCCTGGATTTTTTGTGTATCGTTCCTAGCCTATGGCTGGGAATACAGTTTTGGAGGCTCTGCCTCCGATAAAAGCCTGTTTGATATCTTGCACCCGACGATTAAAATCGCGGCTACACAAACAAAGTCCGCCTACGCGGACTAATTAGCGTTCTTCTTTGCGGCTTTGCGGCTTTGCGTGAGATAAAAATTGCATAAGATATTTTGCACCCGACGATTAAAATCGCGGCTACACAAACAAAGTCCGCCTTCGCGGACTAATTAGGGTTCTTGTTTGCGGCTTTGCGTGAGATAAAAATTGCATAAGTGAAAAAGTGTGGGATATATGTTCTTAGTAGATAACCAGGCTCACACTAACCCAAGAAATACTTATGCATCGGCAAAGTTTTCGCCTCCCCTTCCTCGTCCTACTGACTGTTGCTGTCTCGATGCCTTTTTCTGCCACATTAACTGCACCATTTCAAGTGTCGCAGGTGTTGGCGCAAACAACCGATGCCCGGAAAGCTGAAGCTGATAGGTTGTTTCAAGAAGGTATTGAGCAGTTTCAAACCAGTCAATTCGAGACGGCATTTAAGTCTTGGCAACAAGCATTAATTATCTACCGAGAAATTAAAGACCGTCAAGGCGAAGGAAAAGCGCTGGGTAATCTGGGTCTTGCTTACATTTCCCTAGGGAATTACGCTAAAGCAATTGAATATGAACAGCAACTTTTGGCGATCGCACGGGAAATTAAAGACCGTCAAAGCGAGGGGGCAGCGCTGGGTGGTCTGGGGAATGCTTACTCTTCTCTAGGGAACTACGCTAAAGCTATTGAATAT
>CASBQC010000133.1 GCA_949127805.1 Nostocales cyanobacterium PMM_0081 | reverse complement strand
ATATAAAGCTTGTTGAATCCTTATTAGAAGTAATTCTTGCTTTACCAACAGAAGAACGTTTATTGCTAGAAAAAAAATTAGTTGGAAATATTCCCTATCCTTCTAGTAATGAACTTATGTATCTTGCTGAAAAAGGAAAAGTATTTGACTTTTTGCATGATGAACCAGATATATATTCTCTCGAAGACGGAGAACCTGTTTAGTGGCGCTGAATAAAGGGGATATTGTTCTAGTTCAGTTTCCATTTACTGACTTAAGCCAGACTAAGTTACGCCCTGCTGTAGTTCTTCTGGAAAACACAAGTTTGAATGAAGTTACACTCTGTTTCATTTCATCACAAAATATTGAGAATATCAGTGATGAAGAATTTGTCCTAGATACTTCAGATGCGGAGTTTATAGGAACTGGTTTACGAGTAGCTTCTAAAGTTAGAGTGACTCGAATTGTTACTCTGCAACGTCAATTGATAATTCGACGCTTAGGCAAGTTAGGAGTAAAGCAAATACAGATTTTAAATGCTATTATGCTTCAAGCATTCCAATTAATATAATAATTAAATTGATACTGACACCAAAATTAAACGGCTATGTGTACTTGAAGTAACAGTGAGATTGAAATTTACCATAACGATAACCGTGTTTTCTAACACCTAAAAGACTAAAAGCAGAGTATCCGCTATTGGTATATTTACCAGGTATGGATGGAACTGGTCAATTATTGCGATCGCAAACCGCCGATTTAGAAGCCAGCTTTGATGTGCGCTGTTTGGCAATACCACGAGAGGATTTAACCGATTGGAACAATCTGATATTGCTGCATTGGGGCTATTGCCATTTTTAGCATCTTTGGGGAGGGTTGCGAGAGGCGATCGCCAAGAACTTCTCAAAAGTATGCGTTATGTACCACCAGAAACTGTTCTGTGGCGAATATCGTTATTGAGAAATTTTCAGGTTGATGAGAAACAGTTACGCACCTTGAGTCAACCGATTTTGATAATTGCTGGTGGTGACGATCGCCTTTTACCCTCTGTGACTGAAGCAGAACGTTTAGTCAATACTTTACCCAACGCAAAAATGGTAGTATTGCCTCATAGCGGACACGCTTGTTTGCTAGAAAAAGATATTTATCTATATGAAATTATGAAAGAAAACAACTTTTTAGAAAATCTTAATGAAGCCGTTACAGAGTTAGAAATTAAGTGAGCGAATTCACCTGAAAATGATTTAATTAAACCAGTATTTAAAATTAAACCTAACTGAAGAAAGTAATGAACCTAAAACTTGTTGAATCCTTATTAGAAGTAATTATTGCTTTACCAAGAGAAGAACGTTTATTGCTAGAAAAAAAATATTTGGAAATATTCCCTATCCTTCTAGTAATGAACTTATGTATCTTGCTGAAAAAGGAAAAGCATTTGAGTTTTTGCATGATGAACCGGATCTATATTCTCTCGAAGACGGAGAACCTGTTTAGTGAGACTCCATAAAGGATATGTGAAGCGATAATATAAATTAATTAAACAAATCCAATACACATCATGACCCAAGAAACTGTTAAACTGCAAATTCCTTTTGAGTCACTATTAGAAGCCATTGTAAACCTTCCCTTAAAAGAAAAACATCAACTTTGGCGGCTTTTAGATAAGGAAATTAATCAAAGCGAAGAAGCAGACTTGTTAGCAGAAGATACTTACGATTGGGGACTTGAAGGACAGCCACAAGGCAAGCCAGTAGAGTATATTCCAGGAGTAGGGCTAACTGTTGTCGGTGGTAAGGATGCTCCAACCTGATTTACTTACCTGTGGGGATGTAATTATAGTGGCTTTGCCTGCTCATACTCCCAGAGGACGTGAACAGCAAGGAACTAGACCTGCTGTAGTAGTTGGCATACCTACAGGAGAAGTCCGTTATCCCATGTTAATGATTACACCTTTAACAACCCAAAGCGGTTCTTGGGCATTCAACAATCCCAGCTTATACCCGCGTTTGGAAGCTGGTACAGGTGGTTTGTCTCGGTCTTCCATTGTCTTGCTAGATCAAGCGCGAGCATTAGATATAAGTCGAATTGTGGCATATTTGGGAACACTTACTCCAGAGCAATATACTCCAATTTTTAATGGATTAATGCAGTTATTCAGATTAGAGAATAGTTAATTTTTAATTAACGACTTACCCTTACAGAGAGATGTCAAGCTTCTGACCTCTGGGCTACAAGTTAGATAGAAAGACTTGCAGGACAGTGTTGAGTAATGAAAGACAAATCCCAAATAGAAATTGAGGTGAATAAATCAGTTAATTCACCACAACCAGCTTCAGAAATAGAAATTAAGGTGCATTCAGAAGAAGACGCACCATCTGTATTAGAATCCTTTGCTAAGTCTGTAGGTGGTGCAGTTGGAGGTGCAGTTGGGGTAGGATCGGCATCTGTAGAAATAGCAGTAGGCTTGGGAGAAGTAGCGGCAAAACAAACACACAAGCTAATTGAACAAGCAACTCACACTGCTGGAGAGGTAGTTACTCATCTTGGTGAAAACTGGCTAATTAGAAAACTAGCTGGAGTATTAAATCTCAATTGGCTGATTGGTGTGAGTGACAAGGTTGATTTAGCAAAAGCCGAAGCCGAAGTCAAACAACTACAGCAACAACATCCCCAAGAATCACCCAGCCAAATTGCCCATCGGATTATGTTGGATAAAGCAACTAAAGCTGGTGGAATCGGGTTAGCAACCAGTATTATACCAGGTGAAGCATTGGCACTGTTTGCAGTTGATTTGGCAGCAACAACGCAATTACAATCAGAGATGCTTTATCAAATTGCATCTGTCTATGGGCAGGATTTAAAAGATCCTGCGCGTAAAGGTGAAGTTTTAGCGATTTTTGGTTTAGCTTTTGGTGGTAGTCGTCTTTTAAAAGCTGCGGGATTAGGTTTGCTGCGAAATGTACCTTTTGCGGGTGCGGTGATTGGTGCTAGTTCTAATGCGACGATGATATATTCATTGGGATATGCAGCTTGTCGATTTTATGAAGCAAAGCTGGATGAATCGACTTCGTTGACTTCGGAAGAAACATTAAGTCAGTTAAAGAAACAAAGCGAAAATTATTTAGAAAAAGCGATCGCTCAAGAAGCGATTATGGATCAAATTCTAGTTCACATGATCCTCGCTAGCCACCCAAATCAAACTTGGTCAGAAATTTTACCTCAGTTGCAAGCATTAAACCTCAGTCCAAACTCGCTAGAAGCGATCGCCCAAAATATCAAATCACCCCAACCAATAGAAACACTACTCAATCAACTCAACCGCGATTTTGCAGTACCAATGCTAGCTCAATGTTATAGAATAGCCCAACTCAACAACAAAACGACATTAGAAGAGGCAAGAGTAATTCAAGCGATCGCCTCTAAATTTAACATTTCTGTTAAAAGTTAGTTGTTGGTGGTTTTTGTCCCCCTGGTCCCCTTGTCCCCCACTCCTCCACACCACGCTTCCTCCACACCACGCTTCCTCCACTTCTCCACTTCTCCCCACTCAAGCGAAAGAAGCACGAAAAGCGGATTTTACGCAATACTGGTACAAGAAGTTTTACAGAGAAGATCACAAATGGAAATTCTACCAAGTAATACCCCTATCGGAGAGTGGAAGGGAGATGGTTTAGCGATTGGATTATTTGAAGATGCCGTAGAATTAACTGGTGAACTGGCGACTTTGGATGAAAAAGTCGGCGGTGTCTTAAAAGAACTGATTGCCGAAGAAGAATTTAAAGGTAAAGTCGGTACCAGCATTTTCACGCGCTTGAGTGGCGATAAATCGCTGCGAAAGCTGATGGTGGTAGGTTTGGGAAAACCAGATGCTTTAAAACTAGATAGTTTGCGCCGCGCAGCTGCATCTATGGCACGATTAGCCAAAAAGCAAAAATGCAAAACTCTTGCAATTGATTTGCCAGTGTGGAATAATAATCCAGAGGCAACAGCGCAAGCGATCGCTGAAGGTATAGAACTAGCCCTTTATCAAGATACTCGCTTCAAATCCGAAAACGAAGATAAAGGACCACAAGTAGAAACAGTACATTTACTAGGTTTAGGCGGACAAGAAGCCGCGATTATGCGCGCTAATCAAATCGCTTCTGGGGTAATGTTGGCGCGACAGCTGGTAGCAGCGCCAGCGAATGCAGTTACACCAATTACGATGGCAGAAACCGCTCAAGCGATCGCCACCGATTACGGTTTGCAAATAGAAATTCTCGAACAAGAAGACTGCGAAAAGTTGGGTATGGGTGCTTTTTTAGGAGTAGCACAAGCTTCTGACTTGCCCCCGAAATTTCTTCACCTCACCTACAAACCCCAAGGCACACCCAGACGCAAACTAGCAATTATCGGTAAAGGTTTAACCTTCGACTCTGGCGGACTCAACATCAAAGGTGCTGGTAGCGGCATCGAAACCATGAAAATTGACATGGGTGGTGCAGCGGCTACATTGGGTGCAGCAAAAGCAATTGGTCAATTAAAGCCCGATGTGGAAGTGCATTTTATCTCAGCGGTAACTGAAAACATGATTAGCGGTCGCGCCATGCACCCAGGGGATGTGCTGACAGCTTCAAATGGCAAAACCATCGAAGTTAACAACACCGATGCTGAAGGGCGTTTAACCTTGGCTGATGCGTTGGTGTTTGCCGATAAATTGGGAGTAGAAGCGATCGTTGATTTAGCTACCCTTACAGGTGCTTGCCTGATTGCCTTAGGAGACGATATTGCCGGGTTATTTACTCCCGATGATGCCGTAGCCAAACAGTTAGAAACCGCATCTGACACCGCTGGAGAAAAAATATGGCGTCTGCCAATGGAAGAAAAATACTTTGAAGGGCTAAAGTCCGGCATTGCCGACATGAAAAACACTGGTCCCCGTGCAGGTGGTTCAATTACCGCCGCTTTATTCCTCAAACAGTTCGTCAAAGATACCCCTTGGGCACACCTTGATATCGCAGGACCAGTTTGGACAGATAAAGAAAACGGTTACAACGGTTCTGGGGCAACCGGTTTTGGCGTTCGCACCCTCGTTAATTGGGTGCTGAGTTAAAAATTGGGAATTGGGAATGTGGTAATTGGTAATTGCTTCCGGCAGTGCGTTGGGCTTTTCCCCATTCCCCATTCCCTAACATCTGGTAAAATTTGTAAGGTTTCTATAAGCTCTAGCAATGGGATCGACTTGCGTAAGAATCGCAATTGATGCAATGGGAGGGGATCACGCACCTGGGGAAATCGTCGCTGGCGCACTGCGGGCACGAGAAGAACTAGGTGTAGAAGTATTGTTGGTAGGTGATCCGCAACAAATTAAGGCTGCCCTGCCGTCAAAAACGAATTTAGGGCAGGTAGAGATCGTTCCTGCTGAGGAAGCGATCGCTATGGATGAGGAGCCTTTAAGCGCCATTAGACGCAAACCCAAAGCTTCCATCAATGTGGCGATGAATTTGGTTAAAAATAAGCAGGCAGATGGTGTAGTTAGTGCCGGTCACTCTGGTGCCGCAATGGCTGCTGCTTTGCTGCGCTTAGGACGACTTCCGGGAATTGACCGTCCGGCAATTGGCGCTGTGTTTCCCACCTTAATAGCCAGTAAGCCAGTATTAATACTCGATGTCGGCGCAAATGTAGACTGTCGTCCGAAATTTTTAGACCAGTTTGCCGTTATGGGGTCGATTTATAGCGAGTATGTTTTGGGTACACCCGATCCAAAGGTGGGTTTGTTAAATATCGGCGAAGAAGACTCTAAGGGAAATGATGCAGCCGTCCGCGCTAACCAAATGCTGCGCGAAAATTCTCAAATTTCTTTTATTGGCAACGCCGAAGGACGTGATGTGCTTTCCGGTCGCTTTGATGTGATTGTCTGTGATGGCTTTGTGGGTAATGTTTTGTTAAAATTCGCCGAAGCAGTGGGGGATATCGTCTTGCAAATTTTGCGCGAAGAGTTACCCCAAGGCTTGCGCGGTCAAATTGGCTCGGCAATTTTAAAACCCAACCTGAAGCGGATTAAGCAGCGAGTAGACCACGCCGAACACGGTGGCGGTTTGCTTTTGGGCGTAGCCGGAATTTGTATAATTGGTCACGGCAGCTCCCAAGCGCCTTCGATTTTTAATGCAATTCGCATCGCCAAAGAAGCGGTTGACAACTCTGTGCTGCAACGAATTCAGTCTGAATATCAAAGTCTTCAGCAGGAGAGCAGTCAATAAGTCAAGAGTCAAGAGTCAATAGTCAAGGGTCAATAGTCAAGGGTCAATAGTCAATAGTCAAGGGTCAATAGTCGATAGTTATTATTGTTTAGAGGCTAATGGCTAATGATATAAAGATATAGACGCGCCAGGGGTTTAAGGTAAGGCAGGACAAAAAGCTGATAGGTGGAGAAACTAGGAGTGCAAAATTTAGGTGTAGCAATTATAGGAAGCGGTTCGGCTGTACCGAAAACTTCTTTAGATAACCAGGGGCTAACTCAACTGGTTGACACATCAGACGAGTGGATCGCCACGAGAACCGGAATTAAAGAGCGACGGTTGGCGCTTTATGGTGAATCTTTGAAAGCGATCGCTACTATTGCCAGCGCGAGAGCGATCGCAGCCGCCGGAATTACCGCAGCCGACATAGATTTGATTGTACTCGCCACCTCAACCCCTGATGACTTGTTTGGCACTGCTTGTCAAATTCAAGCTGAATTGGGAGCCACCAAAGCAGTTGCCTTTGACTTGACAGCTGCCTGTTCCGGCTTCGTGTTTGGACTTGTCACTGCTGCCCAATACATCAGAACGGGCGTTTATCAAAACGTACTTCTAATTGGAGCAGATATCCTCTCCCGTTGGGTAGATTGGGAAGATAGAGGTACTTGTATATTGTTCGGTGATGGCGCTGGGGCGGTAATATTGCAAGCAAACGAAAGCGATCGCTTGTTAGGATTTCAACTTAAAACCGATGGCACTCAAAACCATTTTCTCAACCTTGCCTACAAAGCTTCAACACACGAACTCATCCCCGGTGTAAATGTCAATAAAGGCAACTTCCAACCCATCACCATGAACGGCAAAGAAGTCTACCGCTTTGCCGTCCAACGAGTCCCAGAAGTTATCGACAAAGCTTTATTTCACGCAAATCTCAGCGTGGACCAAATAGACTGGCTGATATTACATCAAGCAAATCAGCGCATTCTCGATGCTGTAGCTCAACGCCTGAATATTCCAGCACATAAAGTTATCAGTAATATCGCGGCATATGGCAACACTTCCGCTGCTTCCATCCCCCTGGCACTGGATGAAGCAGTGCAATCCGGCAAAATTAAACCAGGTGACATCATTGCTACCTCTGGCTTCGGTGCTGGACTTACCTGGGGGGCAGCAATTTTTCAATGGGGAAGGTAGTCAAAAGTCAATAGTCCAAAGTCCAAAGTCAAAAATTGAAACTTTGACCCTCGACCCTTGACCCTTGACCCTTGACCCTCGACCCTTAACCCTTGACTCTTGACCAATGACTAAAACCGCATGGGTGTTCCCCGGACAAGGTTCTCAAGTACTCGGAATGGGAACCGACTTATTAGATGTACCATTTGCTGAAGATAGATTTGCCCAAGCTGAAGAGATTTTGGGCTGGTCTGTTACCGAAATCTGTCAAAATGAAGAAAAGTTATCAAATACACTTTATACTCAACCGTGTCTTTACGTAGTTGAAAGCATTCTTGCTGACATTATGCGGGAAAGAAGACACAAACCAGATTTAGTAGCCGGTCACAGTTTGGGGGAATATATCGCTCTTTACATCGCTGGAGTGTTTGATTGGTCTGCGGGGTTGCGGTTGGTGAAGCGTCGTGCTGAATTAATGGAAAGTGCCGCAGGTGGGATGATGGCAGCTTTGATGAACTTTGACCGCGAACAGTTGGAACAAGCGATCGCTCAAACCCCTGATGTAGTGCTAGCAAATGATAATAGTGCAGCACAGGTTGTAATTTCCGGCACACCAGAAGCAGTGCAAACCGTGATGTCTCAAGTTAACGCAAAGCGTGCTATCCCCTTAAAAGTTTCTGGAGCATTTCACTCGCACTTAATGGCAGCTGCATCAACCGAATTTCAAGAAGTTTTAGAAGCTGTGGAATTTCAACCAGCTATTGTACCAGTATTATCTAATGTAGAACCACTTCCCTGTGTTGATGCTGAAGTTTTAAAGCAACGCTTAATT
>CASBQC010000132.1 GCA_949127805.1 Nostocales cyanobacterium PMM_0081 | reverse complement strand
TCATAATATATAGTATTATGAAATAAACTTAAGTATTATTGCGTAATAAAATATGGTTAAAAATAAATTTATAAACAAGGGAACCAGTATATTATCCCGATGAAAAGATATTCTGTCAGAATTGTAAAGTGCTATTCTGCTGTGTGACGGTGTGGAGTGTTTAAATCAATGGTTTCATATATAACTCAAACTCAAAACGGCTTTCGTAGCGGTTCTACTTCAGAATCAGAAGCATCGACAAAAGGTATAGAAGACAGTTTTGGACATAATTTAATTCCACTGCCAGCAAATCCCCTATTTGGCACAGATGGCATTCGCGGAAAAGTGGGAGAATTGCTAAGTGCGCCTTTAGCATTGCAAGTAGGTTTTTGGACGGGTATTGTTTTACGTAACCATGTTAGCAATCTCGGACCTGTGATTCTGGGGCAAGATTCGAGAAACTCCAGCGATATGCTGGCAATGGCTTTGAGTGCTGGGTTAACCGCAGCCGGTATAGAGGTTTGGTATTTAGGATTGTGTCCAACTCCTACCGTAGCTTATCTGGTCAGCGTCAGTGATGCCATTGGCGGAGTGATGATTTCTGCCAGTCACAACCCACCAGAAGACAACGGCATTAAAATTTTTGGGGCTAATGGTACTAAGTTACCGCAACTGTTGCAGGCAGCAATTGAAGCAGGGCTGCGCGGCAAGACAACATTACCTGTTATAGTCAGTAATTGTGGACGACATTACTCGCGCCGAGAGTTAATCAAAAATTATGCCGAGGCATTGCAACAACCTTTGCAGAATACTGTAAATCTTCAGGGAATGAAGATTGTTTTAGATTTGGCATGGGGTGCAGCAGTTAACTTGGCACCAGCAATATTGAGAGAAATGGGGGCAGAAGTAACGGAATTGCATAACGAAGCGGATGGATCTCGCATTAACGTTAACTGTGGTTCCACTCACCTAGATATTCTCGCCCAAACAGTCAAAGAACAGAATGCTGACATCGGCTTTGCCTTTGATGGCGATGCCGATCGCGTGTTAGCAGTAGATAATATCGGCAGACAAGTTAACGGCGATTACATCCTCTATCTATGGGGACGCAGCTTGCAACAAAAGCAACAACTGCCAGATAACTTGATAATTTCCACCGTCATGGCGAACTTAGGCTTCGAGAAAGCTTGGAAACAAAATGGCGGTAAGCTAACTCGCACAGCAGTTGGCGATCAATACGTTCAAGCCGAAATGCTGCAAACAGGGGCAATGTTAGGCGGCGAACAATCTGGTCACATACTCTGCCGTCATTATGGTATCACAGGAGATGGTTTATTAACAGCTTTACATATAGCCGCTTTAGTCAAAGAAGCGGGTGTTTCCTTAAAAGAACTAGTAGATGAAAGCTTTGAAACTTATCCGCAATTATTAAAGAACGTGCGAGTTGCAGATCGCGATCGCCGATTAGGATGGAAAAATTGCCAACCCGTACAGAGTGCGATCGCTCTTGCCGAAACCGCAATGGGTGATTCCGGTAGAATATTAGTCCGCGCTTCTGGGACAGAACCGGTCATCAGAGTTATGGTAGAAGCTGCCAATGCTGAACTCGCTCATTACTGGACAAATGAATTAGTCTCACAAGTCCAGCAACACATAGCAGAATAAGCGATTTGGGATTTTGGATTGTTAGTTATTGCCTGTTATACCAATTCCCTATAAGCCTACATTTAATTCAGCCCGCGCAGGCGGGCTTTGTTCGTATAGCCCTACCCTAGAAGGGTAGGTATAAAAAATTAATGTTAATTTCAAACAACCAACCACGTACAGACGCGATTAATCGCGTCTCTACTATACCTAATCTAAAATCTCAAATCGAGAATGCTAAAACTTAAGAAAAAATCCAAAAGCTCAAAAAAAAACCAATCCAAACCAGACATTCCCCCTCTTAGCCTGCAAGAAAGGTTAGCCCAAAAACGCAAAGCCACAAAAGCACGTAAAGAATTTACTAACCTACTTACCAAAGCTGTTTCTGTTGCCCTTGTTGTCGGCATTCTGCTGGCTATAGTCGGCGGAATTAAAGCCGCACTTCCGGGTGTAGTGGGAATCATCGTCATCGCTCTTTGTTTCAAATACCCCCGACAAGCGCTTTTTGCCTTTATCATTTACGTACCTTTGGGTGGTACTATTACTTACTACATCGGTAACAGTCCCATACTTCAATTAGCCAAAGACGCTTTCTACGTTCCAGCGTTAATTTCAATTTGGCAGCTTTCCAAAAAGCGGAGACTACCTCTGCTAATTCCCCAAGCCCTGAAAATTCCACTATTTATTTTATTAGGTTCCTGCACGGTAACTTTACTATTTGTTAATGGTGCTCAACAACTCAGCCCCCCTCCTGTGGGGCTACTGCAAGACGCACCCAAGGAAATACCTCTCGGCATGGGTATTCTCGGACTGAAAGTATTATTAGGCTACGTACCTCTGATTAGTTGTTATTACTACCTGATTCGTGACAAGCGGGATTTTCTCATTTTGTCGCGCTTACAGGTTTCCCTGATACTTATCTCCTGTCTTTTGGGTATTTTTCAGTACTTTTTACTACTAACAGGTATATGTCAAGGTACTAGAAATGCATTAGGCAGTGCTTTATTTAAAGCCACACTTGAAGCTAGATGTTATTTTGGCGGTTCTCTAGTTTATAGTCCCAGTCAAGGGATGATTCGCTTACCAGGAACCTTTGTTGCTCCTTGGCAGTGGGCATGGTTCCTCATTTCCAGTACCTTTTTTACCTTTGCCACCGGCTTTAGCGACCCCTCAATTCTTTGGAGAATCGTAGGTTTAGGTTCTTTAGTCACAGTGTTTATCAATGCAGTTGTTTCTGGACAGAGAATTGCCTTAGCTTTAGTCCCCACCTGCTTCGTACTTTTACTACTGCTTACCGGTCAACTGGGAAACCTCAAACGGTTTATCCCCTTAGGAATGGGACTTGCCCTGATTCTGACAATTGCCATAGTCAGCAATCCCACAGTTGTGCAAGAAAGGACGGATAGCTTTGTCAGTCGCTGGAATGCGTCACCCCCCCAACAATTTATCATGGAGCAATTTGAAGATAATTGGAAAAACTCAAAAGGACCCTTCGGAAGCGGTTTAGGTCGAGCCACTAACTCTGCTCGTGCTTTAGGTAAAACAAAACTGGTCGAAACCTACTACCCGAAATTGCTTTATGAAATTGGTATTTGTGGAGTACTAGCATTTTTGGGTTTGGTAACAACTTTAACAGTCGTGTGCTTCCGGACATACCGTTTGATAAAAAACCGTAATTTCCGCAGTTACGCAGCCGCCATGTGGGTGTTTATATTGTTTATTAGTTACAACACCTACTACTACCCTCTAGATGTCGATCCTGTTGCTGTTTATTACTGGTTTGCCGCTGGAATTCTTTTAAAGTTGCCAGAAATAGACAAACAAGAAAGACTCAAAGAGGCACAAGCAGAAGGAAATCAGGGAAAGCAGAAGAAGTAGGGGAGTGGAGGAGTGGAGGAGTGGGGGAGAGGAGAAGAATTTTTATAACTCCTACTCCTACTCCTAACTGCTAACTTTTGACTCTTGACTCTTGACTCTTGACTTCTAAAATCTAAAATCTAAAATTCATATGGATTTGCCTTTAATTTCCGTGATTATACCGACCTATGGTCGTGAGGAACCGCTGCGTGATAGCCTTGTGGATGTCCTCAAACAGGACTACCCAAATTTTGAAGTTTTGGTTGTAGATCAAACGCTAAAACACCAGCCAGAAACTCAAGCTTATTTAGAAGAACTTGCAGCAGCAGATAAAATTAAATGGTTCCGCTTGGATTGGGCAAGTTTGCCTGGAGCGCGTAATTATGCGGTGCGGCGATCGCTAGGTGAGATAATTTTGTTTATTGATGATGATGTACAGATAAAAAGTGGATTTTTAGCGGCTCATGCCAAAAACTATCTAGAAAAGCCAGAAATCGGGGCTGTTGCTGGCAGGGTATTTGACAGAATGAAATTGGGTGATTCTGGGGGGGACTTGGAGATTGAATATTTACCTCCCGAAGCAATGGACCCAGGAATAGCTTGGTATTATATTGATTTGGTGCATACAGTTAAACCCCAGCAAGTGCTGACAGCGAGGGGTTGTAATATGTCTTTCCGTCGCGAGATTTTTACCAAGTACGGACTGAGGTTTGATGAGAGGTTTCGTGGTAGTGCGGTGCGTGAGGAATCTGACTTTTGTTTGCGCGTGCGGCAGACGGGATATAAGATTTGGTATGACCCAGAAGCTGATTTAGTGCATTTAGGGGAAGAAACGGGGGGTTGTCATGATATGAGTATGCGATCGCTCAAATATCAAATGACTTTCTACCACAACCATTTTTTGTTAGGACTGAAAAACCTCACCGCTACCCAAGCTTTACGTTTATACGCTCGTTTATTTGATTGTCACGTCCTGGGACGTCCTCCTTGTCACAAAAGCGGTTCCCCAATTAAAGTTGTCACCCGTGCCGTTTTCTACTTTTTGGGTTTTCTCTCTTCCGTGGGTACTGTGATTCAATCAGCTTGGGATGATGGTCAAACTTACACTCAACGCGATCGCCAAAATTATAACGATTTGCCTGTAGTCGAACAAGAGCAAGTTTTGGCTTCCAAGTAGCACTGGGGATTGGGAACTGGGGACTAGAAAATTCTCCATTCCCAGCTAACAATCATCAACTAACCACGTTCAAACGCGATTAATCGCCCACGTACAGACGCGAGGAACATCGCGTCTCTACTAACAATCATCAACCACAATATTAATGAAAATTTTAGTTGCCAGTCACACTTATATTGTAGACCTTAACTGCGAGAAATTACGCACTTTATCTCAACTAGAACCGGGAATTGAAGTAACGGTTGTAGTTCCCAAACGTTGGAAACCCGGAGGTGTACAAAACAAAATTATTGAAACGCAATACCGCGATGAAGGTGCATTTAAAATAGTTCCAATTTCTAACTTCAGTCAAAATCATCAAGGACTTCTCACCTTTGGCGCTGATTTAATATCTTTGTTGCGACAGTTTCGCCCCCAAATCATTCAAGTAGAACAAGGTTCTCGCGGACTGTCTTATGCTCAAATGATTACTTTAAATAAGCTCTTGGGACTAAAAGCAAAAAATATATTTTTTACTTGGTGGAATCTGCCATACGAACTCAAATTACCCGCAGCTTTATTAGAAAAATACAACCTGAATAATAGCCACGGTATCATTTCCGGAAATCAGGATGGGGCAGAAATTCTCAGACAACGAGGATATAAAGGTTCAATTAAAGTCATGCCTCAACTTGGTGTGGATGAAACTTTATTTGCTCCCAAAGATCAACCAAAACTAGCGGCTAAATTGGGTATTGAGCCAGGGGAATTTGTAGTTGGCTTTGTCGGGCGTTTTGTTCCAGAAAAGGGCTTGTTGACGCTTGTAGATGCCTTAGCTACTTTAAAAGATAAATCTTGGAAGTTACTTTTAATTGGGCGGGGTGCGTTGCAATCAGAATTAATGAACAAAGCCGCAGAAAACAACTTTAAAGATAGAATTATCTTGGTGGAAAGTGTACCCCACGATGAAGTTTACAAGTATATCAATTTAATGAGTACTTTGGTGCTGCCTTCGGAAACAACTTATAAATTTAAAACCTTAACTTCCGCTGGTTGGAAAGAACAATTTGGTCATGTGCTAATTGAAGCAATGGCTTGTAAAGTTCCGGTGATTGGTTCCAATTCTGGCGAAATTCCTCATGTAATTGGTGATGCTGGGTTAATCTTTCCGGAAGGGGATGCGAAAGCTTTGGTTGATTGCTTATTGCAATTAATGGATCAGCCAGAATTTGCGGAAAATTTGGGTGAAATGGGTTATCAAAAAGCGATGGTTCAATATACAAATAAAGCTTTAGCAAAAGAGCAATTGGAGTTTTATAAGGAATTGGTTAGTAGTCGTAGGGTGCGTTAACGAAGTGTAACGCACCAATTTAAAACGGTGCGTTAGGCGCATAGCCGTAACGCACCCTACAAATTTAATTTTACTACAAATTTAATTGTACGGGCAGGTAAACCCCGCCCCTACTAACCACGTACAGACGCGATGTTCCTCGCGTCTCTACTAACAACCAACAACTAATAAAGATGCGAATTCTGCAAATTGTTCCTTCAATTTCTCTGATTTACGGTGGTCCTAGTCAAATGGTAATGGGACTATCTTCGGCATTGGCACGAGAAAATGTAAAAGTTACTATTCTCACTACAGATAGTAATGGCGATTCTGGTCAAAAACCTTTGGATGTTCCTTTAAATTGCCCGGTAAAACAAGATGGTTATGAAATAATTTACTTTCGTTGTTCGCCGTTTCGCCGTTATAAGTTTTCTCTTGATTTGTTGAGGTGGTTAAATAATCACGCTCATGAGTTTGACTTGGCACATATTCATGCTTTATTCTCTCCTATAAGTAGTGCGGCTGCGACTGTGTGCCGACAGAAAAATTTGCCTTACATTTTGCGTCCTTTGGGTACTCTCGATCCGGCTGATTTACGCAAGAAAAAGCAATTAAAACAGCTTTACGCCACAATTTTAGAACGGGCAAATTTGGCGGGTGCAGCAGCACTTCATTTTACCAGCGATCAGGAAGCAAAAATATCAGAACGATTTGGAGTTTCTACGCATGATTTGGTGATTCCTTTGGGTGTTATTCCCGCAGGAGGAGAGGGGGACAGGGGGACAGGG
>CASBQC010000131.1 GCA_949127805.1 Nostocales cyanobacterium PMM_0081 | reverse complement strand
CTTATTACCAACACCTGCACCCAGCACTGGAACACTCTGATTTTGGACATCGAAGAAGTTTTGGCTACCTGATGGCGCAATTTCCCAGCCATCTGCCTTGAAGTTGCCGTTATAAAGGTTTTCAAAGCCTTGTTCGTCCTTAACAGCGGTAACTTCGGTGTAGCGTTCAATAATTGAGCGAGCAATCTTACGGGATAGGGTTAGTCCTGTGGGGACGGGATTCGCTGAACCAACAGTGGGGAAAATCGACTGGTCTACGCAGTAGGCATTGGATACGTGGTGGAAACGACCATTCACATCAGTGACTGACTGGGTATAGTCCGTGCCTATCCATAGTGTCCCTGATTCGTGATAGGTGGTGCCTATTCCATCTTCCAGAGATGGCTTATTTTTATCTGGAAAAAACTCAATCGGTGCATTGGGATCTTTCTTGGTCGCACTGCCTTTTGGTTGTCCAGCCAACGCCTCAATAAAGGCAAAAGCCGCCTCAGACTGGGCGTCTCGAACTTGTTTGTCGGCGGGCGTTTGCACCATGTTCACAAACGCTTTCGGTACGCGCAGTTCCCGTCCATTCTCAAAGTACACATCATCGCCAGTGCCGCCGAAAGGATTGACACTTATCCAACTACCATCAGAGTTGCCGATG
Source organism: Nostocales cyanobacterium PMM_0081 (assembly GCA_949127805.1). Taxonomy (GTDB): domain Bacteria; phylum Cyanobacteriota; class Cyanobacteriia; order Cyanobacteriales; family Nostocaceae; genus Hassallia. Next base: position 9,970 of record CASBQC010000131.1, on the reverse strand, counting down.
GGGGTGTTTCTATCGCCGAACATTTCGCCACAGGTGCGAATGCCGATCACAACCTTGCCCTTCATCGAATCTGAAGTTTGGGCAGCGAGAATCGCCTCGTACTCCTCTATGTTGGGCACCATCCGGTAGAGAAACTCTTCTGGATTATTCTCGGCATAGGGAAACGCTCCAGTATTCATATTGGGAGCAGCATAGAACTGAAAGTGGAATTGTCCTGGTCCCTTGGCTGTCTGCGTTGAGCCTGGGATGTGCAAAGCAGCAGTCTGCAACGTTTTCTCCAGACGCTCAGGGACACCCAAGGCATCACGGGTGACTTTCCAGACGAAGTTACCACGAACGTGAGCCATCAGGTTCCGCCCCATCAACTCCGAGTTGGGCTGCAAGGCTTTGGGGCGTGGGAATGAGTTCAAAGCCAGCCGTGTTGAGTTGACGGTATTACCCGCTAGCACGATCGCAGCACTAGGCTTAACATCCAGGCGCACCACACGCGCTTGGCTCTTGTTATTAGGCTCAAACGGATTCTTTAGCGCCACCACGATTTGGGTGACGACACCGTTACTGGTTTCTAACTTGATCACCTCGGCGTTGGGCACGAGAAACAGCCGTCGGTTGGCATCATTTTGACCACTAGCTTCGCGGATGGCATCGAGCAGCAGAGGCAAGCTGCTAAACTTGTCCATACTAAACAAACCAGACCCAGGAGATTGACCTAGCACCGCAATCGGTGGATCTTGCACTGTTGTCAGCGATGGCACTTTGTTCAGCACGTTCTTGGCACGTCCTTTGAGAATATCGAACAGATCGCCGTTGATAAAGTCAGCAATGGGCCAAGTGCCAATTTCACGCTCTACGTATTCATAGCCGTCGGGGTGATTTTTGAGCCGCAGATATTCCACGACATCGGCGGGCCAGTGTTTGAGATCCTCTTCGGTCAGGCGCGGTGTCCAGCCGCCCCAAAACAATGATTTGCCACCCACACATTGGTGATGCTTCTTAAGCTCATTGGCATCGACATAGCTTGAGGGTTCGTTGATGTTTCTTCCCTGGGAATTTGGCTCAACCAGCGGCTCCAAAACTGAGTTAAATAAGTTACCAATGCGAGTGAGATTTTGGAAATGTTCGCTGATCAAAAATGGTCCAGCTTCCAAGACGAGAATGCGCGGTTGCCGGTTTGGTAATTCCTTGCCAAACTCGAATAGCTTGGTAGCGGTGTATGCACCATACATACCGGAGCCAATTACCACAGCATCGAATTGATCACCTGTTTGTGCTGCTAGGATTTCTTCCCAGGTATTGCAAACGAGACGAGCGATCGCATCCAAAGAAAAAGTTGTTCTCTGAATGTCTGGGATTGGCTGAATTTGCTGTCCAGAATCTACTAATCTATTCAATGGCACGATGATTTATTCCCCCTTACTACGTTTTCGGCACTTGTGAGGCTTTTCTCTTCACCCAAAGTGATCAGTTTCGAGTAACCAGAACTTACGCAGAACCTTTATAAGCAATATAAACATTGCCCTTTACGCCTTTAAGTTTAGCGTTTGAAGGACTAATTTGCGTAAGTTCAACAGAACGTATTAAGAGATGCGATTTTTTGCTCGCTCTCTTCTATTTACCTAATAGGTGAAGCTTTCTTTGACTTATGCAGTTAGTGGGGAAGTTATAGCTAAAAGTTTAGTAGATAATCTAAAAATATATCATTTAAACTTTTTTATAAATTAAGCATCTATCAAAAGATATATTTTTTGATAGCGCTGTTACTAAATATGAAAAAAATTACTGTAAATATGGCACTAGTACCGCAATGCGGAAGTCACGCATTCAAAAGTCAAAAGTCAAAAAGCTTGAATTATAAGCTTTTTAAGGATTTTAAATGGTTGCTTTATTTCTGCCAAGCTGTACTAGTACCGCAAGATGGAAGTCAAAAGGTTTATATATCAAGGCTTGTGCCTGTTTGAAATGGTTGCTTTATTTACGCGCCCGCTGTACTATAGCAATCCTAAATGAGTCGTGAAAATCTCCAATTCCTCTCTGCGTTCTCTGCGCCTCTGCGGTTAATTTATTTTTACAAATGATTTAGGACTGCTATAGTTGGACTATTGCCATTTGCGCGATCGCGCAAATGGCATTTAATCGAAATCCGTCGGCAAATTTGGATCGCGGTGATGTTGAAAAATTCGCGTAATTTGTGACGGTGTCACACGTCCTAAAGATAACTTAGGAATATTATCTTCTGCAAAAAATCCAACTTCCTCAGTTTCAATACTTGGTGTAGCAGAACCCCCAACTAATTCACATAGAAAAAACAACTTGTAGACGTAATGTAGAAAAGGAGGATGTCCTTGTCTATTTCGATCATACACAGCCAAAACTTTCACAGCGCGGGTTAAATAACCGGATTCTTCATAAGTTTCTCTGACACTTACTTCACTTGGAGAATCACCCACATCAGCCCATCCACCAGGTAAAGTCCAACAGCCATCTACTCGCTCTTTAACTAACAATATCGTATCGCCTTGAAACACAGCTGCTCGCACATCAACTTTCGGAGTAGCATAGCCGACATCACGGTTGAATAAATCGAGAATATAGCTTTGTTCTGTGTTTGAATAAGTTGATAAAATTTCCGCCGCAATTTGTTGCACTTGTTGAAAGCGCACAAGATCAAAAGGATTTTCTGAATAACTCAAACCATTTTGAGCGATCGCTTGCAACTTTTGCGTCCATTCCAGCCATTTTGGTTGCACAACAAATAAATTCCAAATTCAAATTTAATCAAAGACAGAAAGGATAAAGAATGAAACTTTCATCCTTTATCCTTCATCCTTCAGACTTTATTCAGCTTCATCTAAAGCGACGATTCCAGGTAATTCCTTACCTTCGAGTAGCTCCAAACTGGCACCACCACCGGTGGAAATGTGGCTCATTTGATCGGCTAAACCGACCTTTTCCACAGCCGCTACAGAGTCGCCACCGCCGATAATGGTGATAGCACCTTGTTTGCTGATATCGGCTAAAGTGTGAGCGATCGCTTCTGTACCTGCGGCAAACTTATCAAACTCAAATACACCCATCGGACCATTCCAAATCACCGTCTTACAGTCTGCAAGCGCTTCTTGGAACACTTTTATTGAGTCTGGACCAATATCCAAACCCATCCAACCATCGGGAATATTTTCAATGCTGACGGTTTGAGAATTGGCATCAGCAGCAAATTTATCTGCTACCACTACATCTGTGGGAAGCAGCAAATCAACACCGCGTTCTTTCGCTTTAGCTTCCAAAGACCTTGCTAACTCTATTTTGTCTTCTTCCACCAAAGACTTACCGACATTCAACCCACGAGCTTTGTAGAAGGTGAAAATCATTCCCCCACCGATGATTAGCTTGTCGCATTTTTCCAGTAGTGCTTCAATTACACCGATTTTACTGGAAACTTTGGAACCGCCGATAATTGCCGCTAGAGGACGTTGAGGATTAGCGATCGCGCTTTGCAAATACTGCAATTCCTTCTCAATCAAATATCCCCCAACCGAAGGACTGAGATATTTAGTCACACCTTCGGTAGATGCGTGAGCGCGGTGTGCTGTGCCAAAAGCATCATTTACATAAAAATCAGCATTTGCGGCGAGTTTTTTCGCAAATTCTGGATCGTTTTTCTCTTCTTCTTTGTAGAAGCGGACATTTTCTAGCAACAGAACTTGTCCATTTTGCAATGCTCCCACTTTTGCTGCAACTTCATCGCCGATGGAGTCATCAGTTTTGACGACTTCTTGCCCTAGCAAGTCAGACAAGCGCTTTGCAACTGGAGTTAGGCGTAATTTATCATCCACGCCTTTGGGACGCCCAAAATGGCTAACTAGAATCACTTTAGCGCCCTTCTGCATCAAATCCTGGATAGTTGGCAGAGCGGCGCGAATGCGAGTATCGTCTGTAATGTTGCCTGCATCGTCTAGAGGCACATTAAAGTCAACCCGCACCAAAGCGCGTTTGCCGGATAAGTCAGAAGCGGATAAATTTGCTAAAGTTTTTTTGGACATAGTACAAACCTTGCGATCGCCTTTTTGTTATTTTTTGTAAGTAGAGCCATTCCAGATTTTACCGGAGTAAGGGCTACGCAGGTTAATCAGATGTTCAAAACAGTTTTATTTCCACTCGATCAAAGCCGGGAATCGCGGGAAGCAGCCGACGTGGTTGCCAACATCGTCCAAAAGTACGGTAGTCGCTTAGTGCTGCTGTCTGTGGTTGAAGAACCCAACCCAGACGCACCAACTACAGATCCCATGATCTCACCCGAAGCGGTTGCCAAACTGCTGCAAAGTGCCCAAGCTTTATTTTCACAGCAAGGCATTCAAGCCGAAACCATCGAAAGAAAAGGCAACCCTGCCTTTACAATTTGTGACGTTGCCGATGAAATTAATGCCAATTTAATCATCATGGGCTGTCGCGGACTAGGTTTGACTGAAGAAGGAGCGACAGATAGCGTCACCGCTCGTGTGACAAATCTTTCACCTTGTCCAGTGTTGATTGTTCCTTAAAAAAGTTAGGAGTAGAGACGCGATAAATCGCGTCTCTATAGAATTATGAGTTAGAAGTTAGTTAAATTTGTCGGGTGCGTTAACGCAGTTTAACGCACCAATTTTAATCAGAAGTATTAAAATCACCTAACACCAACACGCGCAATTCTGTAACACGCTTAAATGTAATATCATTGGTTAAAAAAGCTTCACACCCTGCTGCTAAAGCGACAGTAATTTGAAAAGCATCTGGTAATTGTAGATTATATCTAGCTCTGATTTGAGCAGCTTCTATTGCTCTATTTGGGTTATTAATTGCTTGAAAAATCATGTTATTTCCACCGAGCATGAGGTTTATGAAGCTTTGCTGTAACTGTGTTTGTTCCAGACGATAGGGACGGACTAAACATTCAGCCAAGGTGATTGGTGAAGTGACACCTAAGATTGAACTATTTTGAATACGCTCGAACACCACTCTAACAGATGGAAAGTATTGTGGGTGTTGCTCGATAAAGTAAATAACTGGTGCGCTGTCTAGAAACAAGCGTCTTACACCTTGTAAACTCTCCTCAATAGTCACTCTTTTTTCCTTGATTCCATTTTTTCAATTTCTAACTCTGGAAATTCCCCACGTCTCAAGCGTGTAATATATTCCTGAGCATCCATACCCCCTAAGTGATTGGGAGCGATTCCGGCAAATTCCATTACATTATGGCGTGGCTTAGGTGTAATATCATAAAGGCTAAATCTTTGTATTAAATATGAGATTAAACTCAATTGCTCGTCAGGTGTGAGTGCTTCTGCTAGTCTCATTAACTCAATTAATTCTTTAGACATTTGGGTTTATCCTACGTATATCAATAGTCAGTCTTGTTTCCTTGATTCAATTTCTGCAATTTCTAAATCAGGGAATTCTCCCCGCCGCATTCGACTAACATATTCTTGAGCATCCATACCTCCTAACATATTGGGTGCTATCCCTGCAAATTCCATAATGTCGCGGCTTGGTTTGCGCTTGATGATTTCGCAGCGTTGTAGCCTTTGTGTTAAATAGGCAATTAGACGCAATTGCTCATCCGCTGTAAGTGCGTCTGCTTGCTTCATTAATTCCCGTAATTCTTTAGACATTTTATATATTTTAGTTGCGTTTACGTTGTTTAATATTATCAATTTGTGGCAGAATCATGCTGCCGGACGATTGACTCTAATTAATTTTGCTTTTAAACTTTCTTCAGCAGAAATTGATGGAGTATTCGTAGTGAGCGGTTTACGGCTCGTCCCTGAGGATTTTAACGGCTTAAGCCGTTACTACGTTAAGGAGCGTTTATTTATGCCCATCTACTTAGTAGTCAGTTTCAAGATATAAAACTTGAATTTCATCCCGTTTTATCCTTTCAATTAGACGGTGAAAAACTTGCTCGATTTCTTCTACTGAAATTCTCATGTTTATTTGCCCAATATCCTTATGTATATCTGTTACACTTCTATCCGGTTCGTTATTCCAACTTTTCAAACAACTTCGCCAAAACCACATTAGAAAACAAAAACCCATCGGGATCGCTTAACTTTAATCTTCCCCCGACAACTTCCACCCAATGTTTCTCAAAGTAGGGTTGCAAACACTTATAAATCTCCTTTACCTTCTCTTCCCCAAACTGAATAGTCAACGCATCCAAACTCACCCCCTCAGCCAAACGCAACCCCAGCATTAAAGTGTCTAACAATATTTCTTCCCTTGGTGTCACATCACAATCAATTAACCCCCCACTTTCCACCCAAGAGTAATATTCCTTAGTTTGACGCGGACGAGTAAAGCGTTTACCCTCAACATAACTCGCTGCCCCCATCCCAAAGCCATAATAAGGACGATTTTCCCAATAAACTCGATTATGCTGGCATTGATGTCCCGGCTGGGCATAATTGGAAATTTCATAATGTTCGTAACCCGCGCCGGTTAAAATTTGCTGTGTTAACCTATACATATGGACTGTGGTTTCATCCGTCGGTAAAGGTTGATCCCCAGGTTTGTAGAAACGACCGAAAGCAGTCCCAGGCTCAATGGTAAGGTCATATATAGATATGTGCGTTGGTGCGATCGCCACCGCTTTTTCTAAAGAATATTGCCACCTATCTAAAGTTTGATGCGGTAAACCAGAAATTAAGTCTATGCTGAATTCGGGAACCCCCACCTGGCGAATTAAATCTACAGCTGCGAAGATATCATCAACCGTATGCGATCGCCCCGCAACTTGCAATAATTCTGACTCAAATGCTTGCACACCCAAACTTACCCGATTCACTCCTACGCTGCAATAGCCTTGAAGATGTTCTAAATCAAACGTTCCTGGGTCCATTTCCATAGAAATTTCCGCCGCTGGTGAGATACCAAAACGCTGTTCTAGCGCTTCTAATATCCGCTGTAACTGCTCGATTGACAAAAGTGAAGGAGTCCCCCCACCAAAGAAAATTGTCTTCAAAGGTAGACCAAAAGTGGCTGTAGCAGCAATTTCTTCAATTAATACATCAACGTAGTGAGATATACCGACAGATGTTTCACCCCGCAAGCGATCGCCCACCACAGACACCGGGAAGTCACAATAAAAACACCGTCGTCTGCAAAAGGGAATATGTACGTAAGCAGAACTCGGAATCCCAAAAACAATAACTTTTTCAACCATTTTTAGAGACAATTAAATTATTATTCCTATAATTACAAACTATGAAAATTAATAGACTTTTTACAACTTTTTATCTTTATTACAACAAAACGATCAAAAATATGAATATAAAACTCTTTGGTTATAATAATTGCAGATATTGCCTGCTTAAATCCCGCTTAGTAAGTAAATATATCTGATTTTATCTTACCGATGAAATAAAAAATACTGCACTCTTGCGGTTAACACAGTTGCAGGAAAACAACACTACTATGCTTGATGCAATTATCATTTTCTCATTCATCCTCTTAGCGGCGGGTATAGGGTACTACAGCACCGATATCATACCCAATGTAACCCTAGACCGCGTTACGAATCTTGAAGCTTTACGCTTTATTATTGCTGTTTTTGCTGCAATCATTGGCGGTGCTGTCGGCTTGCGATTTCAGACGGGATATCGCCGTCTAGAAGCACAAGTCAAGGAATTGCCTCTAGAAGTTATCTTAACTCGTTCCATTGGCTTGGTGATTGGGTTATTGATAGCAAACTTAATGCTAGCGCCTTTATTCTTGTTGCCAATTCCGGTAGATTTTGGCTTTATTAAGCCCCTAATCGCAGTTGTCGGGAGCATCGTCCTGGCTTATACAGGCATGAATTTGGCAGATACTCACGGACGCGGCTTATTGCGACTGATTAATCCTAACACCGTGGATACGATGCTTGCGGAAGGAACGCTAAAACCTGCCAATACCAAAGTTTTAGACACCAGCTGCATTATCGATGGTCGTATTGAAACACTGTTAGAAACAGGATTTCTCGAAGGGCAAATTCTCGTCCCGCAATTTGTCTTGCAAGAATTGCAACAAGTAGCTGATGCTAATAAAGACCAAAAGCGGGTGCGGGGAAGACGAGGACTAGAAATTCTTAACCGAATTAAAAAAGCTTACCCCGATCGCATTTTAATCAACCCAGCAGATTACGAAGATATTCCCACCGTAGATGCTAAATTAGTGCGATTCGCTCAAGAAATCAACGGTACACTGCTAACAAATGACTACAATTTGTCTAAAGTAGCCAGTGTTCAAAAAGTGCCTGTTTTGAATGTTAACGATTTAGTTAACGCCGTTCGTCCCTCGTATTTACCTGGTGATTACATTGACTTAAAGATTCTCAAAGAAGGTAAAGAACCCAGTCAGGGTATCGGCTACCTCGACGACGGTACAATGGTTGTCGTTGAAGAAGGCAGTCCTTATGTCGGTGGTGAAATTAGAGTGGTAGTCACCAGCGCTTTGCAAACTTCAGCCGGAAGGATGATTTTTGCTAAACCCCAGGCTTCCGCATTAGCGTAAGGTAAATGGCTCGAAAAACTCGCGCTCTTATTGTGCGATCGGTGCAGTCAACCTGCACCGTTTTTTTATGAAATTAAAAACTTTTAGCTAAAAATTTATTCCTGGTTGTCACTTTCTTCTTGCCCCTGTAATTGTTGCAACTGCTCAACCGTTAACTTTGTCACTCTTGCTACTTGCTCTAATTGCATCCCACTATTAAGTAGATTTTTTGCCACTTCAAGTAAAGCTTCGGTTCTCCCCTCAGTTCTCCCCTCAGTTCTCCCCTCAGTTCTCCCCTCAGTTCTGCCCTCAGTTCTCCCCTCAGTTCTCCCCTCAGTTCTCCCTTCAGTTAAAATCTCTTGATAAATGACTGACTCGCGCATAATATCAGACCTCAAAACTCGTTTTATGACCTCTTTATTCAATACTAAACCAGCTAAAATCGCTGTGGAAGCAGCAACATTACTTTGAGTTCTTGATTCTGTAATATTGTTAATTTGTTGTGCTACTTGATTAAGTACAGCTTCTCGGTCAATTGTACTACTCAACACCGCCAAGGGTAACAGTCCCGGAGTTCTCAAAAATACCTCAGTCGGTTGTTCCCATAGTCTGATAACTTCAAATTCGTGACGAGTACGAGTCAAAACAAATATATTTTGCTGTACCAAATCCGAATTTGTTTGCTTGAGATAAATCACGACTTGATGCATTTCCTTTTGGGGAAAGCGACGATAAACACGAACGCGATAATCTAGCATCCGAAAGGGAATTTCGGCATCGGCTTGAGTTTGAAATTCCAAATGTAGTACGTGTTGTTCTGACTGTAGCAGAATTAGGGCATCAGCGCGAATCGGTTCCAAGGATAATTCCTTGGGACTAAGTTGAGTTAAGGTTATTGGTTCTCCTAACAACCAAGTAGCGAAGTCAGTGGAGAAGTTTTCCGCGAGGAATTTACAGATGTTGTCAAACATGTTGTAATTTTAGCGTGCGATCGCTTACTTTATTTCCGGAAGTTAGGTAATATTTACTGTCAGTAGTTAAATCTGGCTATTTTATTCAAATAATGTAGGGAATCTTAACTTACAACTAAGTACAACATTGCACAAATTCGTAACGAATTCAATTCATAAAAACTCTGCGTTACTCTGCGTCCCTAAAAGTTTAAAAACGCTACGATTTTACGTTCATCCGGTACTAAGCCTTTTAAATTCAAAGCTTTAATGAATTAAGCAGTGTTAATTACATTTAAATTCAACTCTATATTAAATTATTCTACAATAATCAGCATAAATATTGCTATCCAAAGACAATCCGTCAAAGTTATATATTTTCAAGTGTGTTATGCTTTGAGCGTAAATGCAGCTTAATAAGACAAGCTGTCAAACTATTGTTGCTATCTTATAAATTTAATTGTTGTACAAATGCTTTAGCCATAGCAATGGCTTGATCCCATGTTCTGCTTGGAAAT